>JAUILJ010000360.1 GCA_030433055.1 Polyangia bacterium | reverse complement strand
GCCCAATGGAGTACGCCTAGACGTAGGAGAGATCCACCCACATCAGCCGCAGCCTGCGACTTCCTTCACCCAGGATCTCACTCTCGCCAAAACCATTCACGGCTCCGCAAAAAAGTGACCAGCGCCTCTAGGTTTGTCGGGGGTGAGGCGCAGTGTTCGCTGATACGGGTACCCCTGAGGGTGATCCGATTGAACGGCACGCCCGGACTTCCATAGGTCCTGCTCTACGCGCCCGAGCGCTTGCTGCGAAGGACAGGTCAGCGCTGCCTCGACTCGGCGCTTTGAAGCAGACATGCGTGCCACGCTCCAGAGTCGCAGGCTCACCGCTCCAGGAGCGGCCAAGTCAAATTCCAGCAGCCCGTTGCCGCACGCAAACGTGCGCGCTCGCATTCAAACACATTACCGCACGAAAACAGCGACGACGGCAAGGCTCGCATCCTCCAGACCAACTCTGGTAAGATGCCGCCATGCGCTCGACGCCGCTGCTGCTCACACCAATTCTGCTGCTTGCTTGCGCTGGAGCGAACGCTCCCCCCACTGAGCCGGCTGGCCCGCCACTTAGCGGACCTGGCACCACTGCACCGCTCGATGGATCAGCGAAGGCTCCAGAAACAGCAGCGTCAGGCGACACCGCCTCGCCGGAGCCCTCGGACCCCCGACAGGAACGCCTCGCATCAACAAATATGCTTACGGCGATGGCGTCGCCGATCGCCACCAGCGCGCACGCATCGTCGCCGCCGGTTTGTCTGAGGAAGACTTTGGTTTGCACCCCTCTGAGGTGAAAGGGCTCGCGGCGGTAGTGAGCCCGAAGGTCGACCCGTCCCAGTGTGGAATGATCCTCAGGGAAACAGTCAGAGAGGGCGCAATGGAAGCGACGACGGCTCGCTGCGGCGACTTCGCAGCGCTAGTGAAGCTTGTTAGCGCCCTCCCCTTCCCAGAGCGAGCCGCCGCAGTGGTCAAGCAATGCAAGCTCGAGCTGCCCTCGGACGTGGAACTCTCACGGGTGGACCCGTGGGCGCTGCTGCTGTCCCAGGCGCTGCTCGAGCAGCTTGGCGGGCCCCAGTCGCAGGAAGCCCCTCGCATCGCGCTGGGGCTGCTCTACATCTGCGATCCAGAAGCTCAGCCGTGAGCGAGCAAGCTCAGAAGTGCCAGGGGAACTTCGAATAGTCCTGGGGGCGCTTCTCCAGGAACGCGTCGCGCCCCTCTTGAGCTTCGTCCGTGCCGTATGCCAGCCGGGTCGCTTCCCCAGCAAATAGCTGCTGCCCGACCAGTCCATCGTCAGGCAAATTGAAGCCGAACTTGAGCATGCGCATCGCCGTCGGGCTCTTGCTGTTGATCAGGCGCGCCCACTCCAGTGCCACGTCCTCCAGCTCGACGTGAGGCACCGACTTGTTGGCCATGCCCATCGCCACGGCTTCGTCAGCGCTGTAGTTCAGACCCAGGAAGAAGATCTCCCGCGCCCGCTTCTGGCCGCACTGGCGCGCCAGCAGCGCGGAGCCGTAGCCGGAGTCGAAGCTCGCTACGTCGGGATCCGTCTGCTTGAAGAGAGCGTGCTCCTGGCTCGCCAGGGTCAGATCACACACCACGTGCAGGCTGTGCCCTCCCCCCACGGCCCAGCCAGGAACGACCGCGATCACGACCTTGGGCATGAAGCGAATCAGTCGCTGGACCTCGAGGATATGCAGGCGACCGAGCCGCGCCGGATCGACGCCCTCCGCGCCCTCGTACTTGTAGCCATCCTTGCCCCGGATGCGCTGGTCTCCCCCGGAGCAAAACGCCCAACCGCCGTCTTTCGGCGAGGGGCCGTTTCCGGTCAACAGCACGCAGCCCACGTCGCTCCACATGCGCGCATGGTCCAGCGCCCGATACAGCTCGTCGACGGTGTGCGGGCGGAACGCGTTGCGCACCTCGGGGCGATTGAACGCAATGCGCACGGTGCCCTGATCGACGGCACGGTGATAGGTGATGTCGGTGAACTCGAAGCCCTCTACTTCACGCCAGCGAGCTTCGTCGAAGATCTGGGAGACCATGATCGGGCTCCTAGCGGATCTCTCCGACGGCAGACAGCGCCAAACTCCCCAGGAGCCATCGATGCCTTGAAATTTGGGGGTTAGACGCGACGTCTTCGCGATCGCGGCTTTCGCTGTTCAGGTGTGTGCTCGCGCGGAGTGCCACGCTTCCCCACCCCACTTGCGCGCAGGAACTCGACGAACGCACGCAGCCCTGCGGATGCGGCAGCGTGGCGTGGGTAGTACAGGCACAAGCCTGGCGATGGCGGACTCCAGTCGTCCAGGACGCTGACCAAGCTGCCGTCGGCGAGCTGCTGCTCGACGGACCAAACGCTCACCCAGGAAAGACCAGTACCCCTCAGCGTGGCCGCGATGGAGAGCTCTGGAGCGTCGACGATCAGCGCTCCACGTACATCGACGGTGACGACCTCTCTGCCTTTGCCAAACTCCCAAGGCAAGGGCGCGCCGCTCGGCATGCGCCGCTGGATACACGTGTGCTGATGTAGATCCGCAGGGGAACGCGGCGCGCGGTGCTGCTCGAAGTAGCGCGGCGTGCCAACCACCGCGAAGCGGATCGATTCGCTGCACGGCACCGCTACCATGTCTTGGGGCACGAGGTCCCCCGGGCGGATGCCAGCGTCGAAACCAGCGGCTACGATGTCAACGAGGCGCCCGTCGGTCGTGATGTCGATCTTCATCTGCGGGTATGCAGCGAGAAACGGTAAGACCACCTGACCGAAGATGCGCTCCACGGCTAGGCGGGCCGCGTTGAAGCGCAACGTCCCGCTGGGTGTCCCGCTGACGCTGCGAGCTGCGTCAACCGCGGCGCTGATCTCCCGCATGGCTGGCCCCACGCGATCTACGAAGCGGACTCCGGCCTCGGTGAGCGACACGCTGCGTGTCGTGCGGTGAAACAGCGTCACGCCGATGCGTTGCTCGAGGCTCGCTACGGCGTGGCTGAGCGCGGACGGCGAGAGGTCGAGGTCCTCGGCTGCGCGGCGAAAGCTTGCTCGGCGCGCGACCGCGAGCACCGCATTGAGCTCCGACGTCGCCACGTCGGATTGTTCGATATTGTTCATTAGTGCATGCAAGATTATCCCACTTCTCGCTTGAGTCGAGGTGCCTAGGCTTCTCTCCAACGAAAGGACTCAACGATGACAAGCCAGACCCCCATCGACTCGAAGTTCAACGCCAAAAGCAGCGCTGAACAGGTGATTACCGACATCGACCTCAACGGAAAGGTGGCGATCGTCACCGGCGGCTATGCCGGCGTAGGCCTGGAGACGACGCGCGTGCTCAGCGCCGCCGGAGCGAGCGTGATTGTTCCAGCGCGCGACCTAGGCAAGGCGCGGGGTGCGGTGGGCGGGCTTCCTGGTGTCGAGTTGGAGGCCATGGATCTGATGGCCCCCGAGACCATCCGTAGCTTCAGCGATCGCTTCATTGCATCCGGACGGAAACTGCATCTCTTGATCAACAACGCGGGGATCATGGCACCACCACTGACGCGCGACCCTAGAGGGTTCGAGTCTCAGCTCGCTACCAACCACTTGGGGCATTTCGAACTGACCCTGCGCTTGTGGCGAGCGCTGCGTGCGGCTGACGGCGCACGCGTCGTCAACCTATCTTCGCGAGGTCACGCACGCGCGGGTGTGGACTTCGACGATCCCCACTTCCGTCGGCGCGCGTACGACAAGTGGGTCGCGTATGGTCAATCCAAGACGGCGAACGCGCTGCTCAGTGTCGCGCTCGACGCCCGGGGCAAATCCCAGGGGATCCGAGCGTTCGCGGTGCATCCTGGCGCTGTCCTCACGGATCTCGGGCGCCACATGAGTGAGGCGGAGCAGTCAGGCGCCGTAGAGCTCGCGCGAAAGATGGCACCAGGCCTGAAGGATATCCCTCAGGGTGCCGCGACCAGCGTTTGGTGCGCTACGAGCGCCGACCTCGATGGTCAGGGCGGTGTGTACTGCGAGGACTGCAACATCGCCAGAGTAGTGCCAGCGGAGTCGAGTGATCCCTACGGTGTGCGACCCTATGCCATCGACCCCGAGCTCGCGGCTCGGCTCTGGACGCTCAGCGAGGACTGGACCGGCGTCTGCCTGCAGTCGTAGGACCGGCCCAAGACGCTAGTCGTGCAGCGAGCCCGTGGTCGCGCCGAACCCGAAGCCAAACAACAACCCCACGAAGGCGTCGTCGTCGGGCCCAAAGCGGATGCTGTAGGAGCCCACTGCCGAGAGCGCGAATGGCGCCCAGATCATTCCCAGCTGGGCGTGAGGGCCGAACATCCCAAAGCTGAACTCGTCATCCACGTCCCCCAACTCCACCAAGCTGGCACCAACACGCGCGAACGGCGTGACGAGGCTTTCCGCGAGGACATACAGATGTGGGCCGAACGCGACCTCCTTCACGTCGCGAGTGAAGCGAGCGCGGACGTCCAGCCCAAGGCCACTCGTCTCGGCGCCTCGGTCGTAGTTGCTGGCGTTCATCCCGCTGCCGAGCGTCACCGCCGCCCCGGTGCGGCCCTCAGCGTGGGTCGGCGCGATCGTCGGACCTGCTTCGGCGTCCACCAGTACCGAGGCGCAGGCAGGGCACGACATCATGAGCGTGATGGCCAGCCCGAGCTCACTCAACCGCATCCGAAGAGCCTACCGCGGAATGCCGATCCAGCGTGAGCAAAGAGTCCGTGGGGAAATTGTAAATTCGGCTCAGGGGCGTCCGACCTCTCCTTCAGACGCCCCCGAGCGCGGGTCTTCGGGAGCCTGTCGCACGCTCCTCTGGCGCGCGACGAGCTCACTCAACGCAGCGAACGGTGGTCACCGTCACCGCTGACTGGATGGTTCTAACCAAGTGCTGGGAGCGCTGATGTGCAAAACCCCTCGCGGCTGTGGGCAGTTCGGCTCAGGCCCAGGCCACGAGGACGCTCGCCCCGGTGGGCATCGACTGCTCGAGCTCTGAGTGCACTTCCCGACCATGAGCCGCCTCCACCACCGCTCGGAAGCCCCAGGCCGCAGACTCGTGGGCGAGTGAGTTGTACAGGTGGGGAGGATGCGTCAAGACGAGGCGCGCACGCAGCTTTTCCGCGTGCAAAGTCAAATGCACTCCGCGATGGATGAGCCGCCAGCCGGCCTGCGCGCCGCGATAGTACGGCTGCTGATCCGGCTGGAAGCCCGTCTGCTCCATGCGCAGCAGGGTTCCCGTGCCGGTGGGTGACAGCGTCCAGGTGACGACGCTGCGAAGGTCCTTGGTGTCCCAGCTGTATGACAGGGTCCGGTCGGGCTCGACCTGATGGACCTCGCCCTCGACCCCGCCCCAGTCGGCGCTGAGGTTGAAGCGATGACCCTGTTCCGGCCTGAAGTCGTTCTTCATCAGCCATTCCTCGATCAGGTGCGGTTGCGTGAGTGCGCGCCAGATCTTCTCCGGTGGGTGCGGAATCTCCCGCTCGACCACAACGGAGAGGGGTTCGTTCGACATGTCGTTCATTGGTCCATCCTGTTGAGCACGTCCTCGAGGTCGTCGAACCGGTTCTGCCAGAACCCCGCCATCTCTCTCGTCCAGTCGACCAGCGGCGCCAGGGCGTCGATCTCTGCGCTGTAGTGCGTCTGGCGCCCCTCGTGCCGGCCCTGCACCAGCCCCGCCTGCCGGAGAATGCCGAGATGCTTGGAAACGGCCGGCTGCGATATGCCGGCGCCCGCCGTGAGCGCGGCGACGGTCAGCGTCCCGTCGCGGCACAACCGCTCGAAGATCGAGCGCCGAGTCGGGTCGGCGAGTGTCCGGAAGAGGATCCCGTGGGGCTCTGACATGATATCCGATAACCCTATGGTTATTGGTTCGACCGATAACCGTGCGGATATGCGTCTGTCAATCGCTGCGTCGGAGTCGGTCCGTCACCCGGCGAAACGCGGGCGAGTAACCCAGGATTCAATCTACGTCAGCGTGTTTTGAGCGAGAACTCGGGGTTGAACTGCTTCCAGCGCAGGATTGCCGTGGAGCGAAAAAAAAGAGGCCGAGCACTAAGCTCGGCCAAAGTCCAACAGGGAGGTAAGAAGACGAGATGATCGCCTTCGCCACCCGAGATATGGCGGCATATGGGGTCGATCAAGACGAAATGCTGATGAACTGTGCAACTCAGCCATGCATGTGGCGCAACGCGCACACCCTTTAGGCGGCTTCGCCGGACTTTTGTCGCCTGCGATGCGCGATGATTTCTTCGAGCACGAAGTCGCGAAATGCGGCGATCCGCTTCGAGTGGCGCAGCTCCTCGGGATAGGCGAGGAACACCGGCACCTCGCTCGACTCGAGGTCCGGCAGGACACGGACGAGATCGGGAAAGTCCTCGGTCAGGTAGTCGGGCAGCACGCCGATGCCAAGGTCGGCGAGAATCGCCTGCAGGACGCCGAAGTAGTTGTTCACGGTCAGCGCCGCGGGGATGTCGTTGGCCAGAAGCTCCTGCACCATCTGCGCGCCGGCGGCGACCTGATGCGACCGCGGATGCTGGGCGATCAGACGGTGCGACGTGAGATCGGCCATCGTGCGCGGCACGCCGTTCGTCTCGATGTACCGGGGCGACGCGTAGAGCCGCATGTTGATCGACATCAGGCGCCTGCGGATCAGGTCGGCCTGGCTCGGCTCCTTCATGCGGATGGCGACGTCGGCCTCGCGCATGGGCAGGTCGAGGACCCGCTCCTCGAGCATGAGGTCGATCCTGAGGTCGGGGTGACGGGTGAAGAGCCGCGAAAGCCTGGGCGCCAGCCAGAGCGAGCCGAATCCCGTCGTGGTCGTGACGCGGAGGTCGCCGAAGACCTCTTCCTCGCTGTCGCGGATGCGGGCCGCGGCTGCGTCGATCCGTCGCCGCATGGACGAGGTTGCGTCGAACAGCAGCTCCCCCTGCTCCGTCAGGATCAGGCCCCGCGCGTGGCGGTGAAACAAGGTTGTGTTCAGCGACTCCTCAAGCGCACGAATCTGGCGCGAGACGGCAGATTGAGACAGGTTGAGTGCGTCGCCGGCATGGGTCAGAGACCCCGCGTCGGCGACGGCGTGAAAGATACGAAGCTTGTCCCAATCCATGGCGGTCCCGACAACAGTGATCCGCGCTCGTTCGGGGCGGACAATACCCATATAGGAGCCATGCACCAAAGACATCCCTGATTTGCTAGGTCAGACGTCATGACCTATGGTCTGTGCGCAACAGCGGGAGGAGGACCTGCATGACCCGTCAAGACGTGACGCTGCGTGACCGGTTCGATCTGGAAAAGTCGCCGGTGCTGTTGAACGGAACGCAGGCGCTGGTGCGGCTGATGCTGATGCAGAAGGCGCGCGACAGGGCCGCGGGGCTGAACACGGCAGGCTACGTCACTGGCTATCGCGGCTCGCCGCTGGGCGCGGTCGACATGCAGATGGCGCGCGCGGGGGAGGTGCTCGCCGCGGCCGACGTGGTCTTCCAGCCGGGTCTGAACGAGGACCTGGCGGCGACGGCCTGCTGGGGGACGCAACAGGCCGAACTGCGGGGCGAGGGGCGCCACGACGGCGTCTTCGCGCTCTGGTACGGCAAGGGGCCCGGCGTCGACCGGACGGGCGACGTGATGCGGCATGCGAACATGGCGGGGACCAGCCCGCATGGCGGCGTGCTGATGGCGATGGGCGACGACCATACCGGCGAGTCGTCGACGACGCTGCACCAGTCGGACTGGGCGATGGTGGATGCCTACATGCC
>JAUILJ010000359.1 GCA_030433055.1 Polyangia bacterium | reverse complement strand
GACGTTGCGCTCAAGCTTTTGCACCCGGGCACCGAAAGCGAGGCGACCCGGCTGATCCGGGAGTTTCGAGCGCTGCGTGACGTCGTGCACCCGAACCTCGTCCACCTGTACGAGCTGTGGGCAGCGAACGACCTCTGGTTCTTCACGATGGAACTCGTGGCGGGGCCGGGCTTCCTCGACTTTGCCGCGGGGAGTGCGGAGACCGGGCGCGAGCATCACTCGGAGGTGAGGCAGAGGAGCCAGACTCGAACGCTCACGACGCTGGAGTCGGAAGGGGGGAGCGACGCCGTCCCGCGGCGCGCTGCCGTGGTGACGGAGCAGGTCGACCCCAAGCGCCTCGACGTCGCATTCTCTCAGCTGGCCCAAGGGCTGCTCGTGCTCCACGAGCGGGGAAAGGTCCACCGCGATATCAAGCCGTCGAACGTCCTGGTGAGCTCTCACGGTGTGGTGCAGGTCGCGGATTTCGGATCGGTGACGGACATCGGGGGTGAGGATCGCCCTGGACGCTTCCATGGCACGCCGAGCTACGCAGCGCCGGAGCAGGTCGCTGGAAGCGGCGCCGAGGCGGCGGATTGGTATGCGGTGGGCTGCGTGCTCTACCAAGTACTCACCGGGCGGTTGCCTTTCCTGGGGAGCAACGAGCAGGTACTGATCGCCAAGCAGCAGCAGGATGCGTTTCGACCCATGTGCGCGGATCCCGCACTCACGCCCTATGTCGACTTGGCGATGGGCTTGCTACGCCGCGACCCTGGGGAGCGACCGCTGGCGCGCCAGGTGCTGGACTGCTTCGGTGCTTCGAGCGCGCCAGTCGCAGGCCATCCGCGCGCCGCCCAGAGCAGCGCCGAGGCGTTCGTTGGACGAGAGGTCGAGTTCAAGCTCTTGAAGCGCTGGGTGCACACGGGTGGACCGATCTTTTGTATCCAGGGGGAATCGGGCGTGGGGAAGAGTGCCCTGATGCGTCACGCTGCGGAGTTGCTGCCAGCTGTCGTGACGGTGTCCACGAGCTGTTCCGAGCGTGAGCACGTACCGTTTCAAGCCTTGGGGGAATTCTTCCAGGGCTTGATCGACGCTGACCCGACGTGCCTCGATGCCATGGATGATCGCCAGCAGGCAGCGCTGGGGCGACTGCTCCCCGGGTTGAGCCTCGAAGGCAACAGCGACGGCTCGTCGAATGTCAGGCGCTCTGCGCTGCGTGCCATGCACACCCTCCTGCGCTCCTTCGGCGATGTGGTGTGGTTCATCGACGACGCTCAGTGGGCTGACGCAGACTCGCTGCTGCTCCTGTCCGAGCTGCTGGATGTTCCGCGGGCAGGGGTCCGTCTAGTGATTTCGACGCGCCCAGTGCCGGGGCCGGCTACCGGCTGGCTCTCGGCCCGCGGTGATGTGGAGCGCCTGGCTCTCGGGCCACTGTCGCCAGTCGACGCGGCCACGCTGGCGTTTGGCGTGCTAACGCGGGAGGGCACGCCCAAAGCGGACTCAGGGCGCCTTCGCTCGAGAGCCCGAGATCTTGCGCGAGTTTCCGCGGGGCACCCGCTATTCCTCCACGAGCTGAGTCGTGCTGGCTCTCGCTACGGCGACAATCATGATCTCGACCAGCTCCTGACGGTGCGCCTGTCCGAGGAAGCGCCCGAAGACCGCCGCGTGGTCCAGGTGCTCGCCGTCGCCGGGGAGCCGCTTCGTCTCCCGTCGTTGGCGGCGGTGGTGGGGGAGTCAGCGCTGGCGCTGGAGCGTCGGCTGGCCTCGATGGCAGAGCGGCGTCTGGTGCGTTTAGCGCTGACTCCTCGTGGGGTCTTCGCCGAGACGTATCACGATCGCGTCGCGAGGGCGGCTGTCCGCCTCGCCGGCGCGACGCTTCAGCGTACACTGCACAAGCGCCTCGCGGAGGTGCTGGTGGAGAGCGGAACGGTCGATGAAGGACGCTTGGCGAAGCACCTCGCGGCCGCCGGAGAACTCGAACAGGCCGCCAGATTTGCTCTGGTGGGAGCGGAGAAGGCCCGCGGCGCCCTCGCATTCGAACGGGAGCTGAAGCTGTTGCGGCTCGTGCTCGAATCTAGTTCTCCCGCGGAAATAGACCGGCACGCCTGGAGCTGGCCATTGCCGAGGCCCTCTGCAACTGTCGCCGCGGCATGGAGGCCGCGGAGCACTTTCTCAGGCTCGCGGGGCCCAGCCCGAAACGAGAGCGCTTGCGGTTGTACCAACGCGCTGCTGAACAGTTCTTGATCGCCGGCTACCCCGAACGCGGCCTCGAGCTGCTCGAAGCGGTGCTCAAGGAGCTCGACCGCCCGTTGCCAAAGACGCCATGGCTCGGCTTGCTCCAGCTCGGTGTGGATCGACTGATGTTCAGAGCCCGCGGGTGGCGCTACTGCGAGCGGCTGCTCGAAGAGGTAGACGAACGGGACTTGCTGCGGCTGGACGTGCTGCGCACGGCGGCTTTCGGTTTGGGCATGGTCGACAACCTTCGCGCGGCTGGATACCACACCCGTCAAGTGATGCTTGCCTTGGAGATCGGCGAGCCCAACCTCGTTGGTCGCGCGCTGGCCGCTGAGACAATTTTCGCGGGGAGCCGCTGGACCCGCGGTCGAGACGCATGGCGTTGCCTTGAGGAATCAAAACGGATCGCCGCCCGCCAAGGAACCCCACTCCTGCGCGCTTGGTCGGAAGGTGCGGAGGCAGTGCTCGGCGTGCTGAGCGGAGACGTCGCCCGTAACGTGCGCAAGCTCAAGTCCGTCGAGGCGGCGTTTGAGGAGCACACGGTGGGCACGAGCTGGGAGCTGAACAGCGTGCGCATGTTTCGAGGGCTTGGCTTGCGCTTTCTCGGCCACTACTCTGAACTCATGGTGTCCATGGAGGGGCACCTGCGCGACGCGGAACGGCGCGCGGACCGTTTCCTCGAGACCACGCTTCGGCGGGCATCGTCGGTACGGTTACTCGCGGCGGACGAACCAGACCTGGCTCAGGTGGAGCTTGATGCGTCAGTGTGGCCGGATCCGACTCGAGGCTTTCACCTCCAACATTTTTGGGAGCTCGAGGGCCGGGCCGAGCTCGATATGTATAGGGGCGAAGCTGGTGACGCTCTGCAGCGCCACGCCGCGTGGCTCAAGCTCCATCGCCGCTCCTTGAACACCGCGATCGAAGTCGTGCGTGCCCTCGATCTGTATCTGAGGATCCGCTTGCACTTGTCTCGCCGTGTCGTGCACGTCTCCCACTCACTGCTCAGTGCTCGAGTGTTGACCACACGGTTGGGCTGGGCCCCGATGAGCTATGCGCGGGTGTGGACCGCGTTGAGTTGGGCCGGGATCGCGGCTTGTGAGGGGAGAAACACCGACTCCCACGGACACCTGCTCGAGGCGGATCGGATCGCCAGCGCGTGGGGACTCGACTGGTTGCGTGAAGTCTCGAGGATGCGCAGGGGGCAGCTACTCGGTGGACGCAAAGGCAGTGTGCTCATCGCGGCTGCCAACGACCAAGCGCGGGTTCTCGGGGTCGCGAACCCGGCGAAGCTTGCTGATGTCTTTGCGCCGGGGTTCGAGACTCTGACGGGGGACAGATGAAAGAGACCGTGCGCGCTACCACCACCGCCCGAACGAGCACCGTACTTTCCGGCGATTGTTGGACGCTGGTGCTCGTTCACGGCCCAGACCTGGCGCTGGTAGGTCGCCGGATGGCGGTTTCGCCGAGTGAGGGGCTGACCTTGGGGCGTGGCGCTGAGTGGCTAGGGGCGGGGGGCATGGAAGATCCGAGCCTCTCTCGGCATCACTGCTCGCTGGGGCTCGAGGACGGGCGGCTCAGGCTTCGGGATCATGACAGCCGAAACGGCACCTTCGTGAATGGCGTGCGTACCGAGCGCGGCGAACTCGAAGCGGGCGACCTGGTGCGTGTGGGTGGGCTCTCGTTCTTGGTTCGTCGAGCGCCACTTCAACAAGACGCCTCGGCTCTCGAGCGCCTGGGCTGCTCGAGCCCTGAGATGGCGCGCGTCTTCCAGGATCTGGTGGGATGGAGCGGCCGAGACAACCTCCACCTCGTCGGGGACATGGGGGTCGGCAAGACACACTTGGCGCGCTGGTTGCACCAGCGCACCCGCCCTGGACGCCCGCTGGTCGAGCTAGACGCATTGACGTTTGGTCTGGAATCGAGCGTAGAAGACCTTCTGGGGAGCAGAAGCCACACCGGGCTCCTGGAGGCAGCGGAGGGGGGCACGTTCTTGCTCGAGAACGTCGATCGAGCGATCGAGGAGCTTCAGGTCTGTCTCTTGGCCTTCCTCGAAGATAGGAACGTTCGCTGCCGGGACTCGTGGGCGCGCCGGGTTCTCGATGTGCAGGTGATCACGACCGCCCGAATGCACCTTCGCTGGAGGCGTCTGGCGCGAAGATTTCGGCGCGCGCCTGCTCGGCCAAACCACCGAAGTCCCTGCGCTCACGGAGCGCCGAGAGGACATCGCGAGCCTCGCAGTCACAATTGCTGCGGCGAGGGGTGATAGCGAATGGGTCGAGCGCCAACTAATCGTTGAGCTGCTGGGCCGAGCCTTCGAACACAACGTCTTCGACCTACAGCGCGAACTGACCGAGGGGGTTGCCCAAGCCAAAGGCGCGGGAGGAGGGAAGAGGATGCAAGACGCAGTCGACATGGCTTTCGAACCTCGCGGAGCGCTGGTGAAGGTCAGTCGTGATGGCAGCTGGTTCGTGACAGCGGATGGCGAGACGGTATCGCTCGAGCACCGAAAAAACCTTCGCCTGCTGCTGTGTGCGTTGGTGGCTCAGCGCACTCAAAAGCCAGGCGAAGCCATGAGCGTGGATGAAGTGTTCGCGTTCGGTTGGCCAGGGGAACGCGTGGCCATGGGAGCGCAAAATCGCGTGTATGTCGCGCTGAGTACCCTGCGGAAACTTGGGCTGCGCGGCGTCATCGAGCGGAGTCGGTCGGGCTACCTGATTCCACCAGGCGCCTTTCTGTCGATCGAAGACGATTAAGGCTCGATTAAGCTGTCGTTAAGCTCGGCGCACGTAGTCTGCGCGGTGGAGGTTCCATGTCTCACCGCGCGACGATCGCCATCAGCCTGGTTGCGGCGACCCAGCTCACCTACAAGAAGTCGAACGGAGCTGAGCCCGACCCCACAACGGTACATCCGGCGACCAGCATCTATCCCGTAGTACCCGATGATTCCCCACATGTTTCCGCGAAAGTGTGTGCGGGGGCCGTCGTACAGCCGGAAAAGCCGAAGAGCGCCAGGCTGGAGAAGCAGGGTGCGCGAATGTGCGTGGGGAGGCGTGCAGCGACCAGGGCTTCTGTTCGGATCCGTATCCTTGAGGAATCGCTGTGATTGTTCAGCTGGCCAGCGGTCTGGCGCCCCCTTCCCAGATGGTGCCCTGGCTCGCGCCTAGGCTGCCTCGCTACTCGGTCGGTACCACGGCCGGGTACACAGCAGTTTCCTCGGGGATGTGGATTCAGGTCATGATTCGCCCGCACCAACAGGGGGCAAAGCTGGTCGACGGGATGCCCATCGTCCCCCGGCTGTTGATGGTGGTCGGATTCCTCGGTGGGATCGTCCCCGGCTTGATCTTCTCGCTGATCTACTTCGCTGTTTGCAGCAGCACTTGGAAGCGCATGCATGCGGAGATCGCCGGCGTGTTGCGTGGGGAACTCGAGGCTGTCGGCTCGCCTGGAGCGTTGGGGCCGGCGGGCGCCCAGGGCGTATCCAGCGGGCCTCTACTGTCCGAGCAGCAGACCAACGCGTTGAAGCGTTACGCGCTCCCGGCGGTCGCCGGGCTGCTCTTCCTGGCTGCTCCCGGCTGTGCGCTGGGTGCCTGGGAGAGTGGCAAGGGCGCTCGCTACAGCCAACGCAATCTAACGTGCATCGAGCAGACCCGCTCGCTCACGAAGCAGGATCTGGTGTGGGCCAGCGCGGGGCAAGATCCTCCGCTGGACTGTCCAGAGAAGGCGCTCGCGCAGAAGCAGAACGACAGCTGGTGCGCCTGGGAGACGAAGGTCAGTGGCTCTCAGTGTCACAGCTCGGCCGTGACGTTCAGCGAGCCGTCTCCCTACGGGTACGGCTCTCGGGATCTGCGGTTCGTGAAGCGTGGGTCGGAGTACTGGTCTCTCGCGACTCCGGAGTCTCTCCAGAGCAGGCTGGCGAGCTTGAGGCGCGCGGAGGGACGCGAATCCAGTCGCCGAAATCGGGACTTGGTGTGGGCGATCTTCTATCTGATGGCCGCCGCGGGGTGCGTGGCCGCCGGTGCGGCGTGCTCCTGGTTCTGGTTTCGCCGGGAGAAGCAGCGCGAGGCGACGATCGCACAGTCCGCGCCCGCCTGACCGAGGCGTCTGCCGACCCGGCTAGGTGGCGAGCGCGAGCGTCAGGTGGTCAAAAAATCAAGCCTACGTCCGTCCAACGGTGGCACGCTCCCCGCGAGCGATGACCATCCAATGGGACGACCTTCGGTATCTGGAAGCGGTCGAACGCCACGGGAGCGTGCACGCCGCTGCGCGCGAGCTCGGCTTGAGCGTGTCGACGGTGTATCGCCGCGTGACCACGCTCGAAGAAGCGATCGGGGAACCCTGCTTGATTCGCGGCTCTTCGGGCGCGGCGCTCTCGGATACGGGGCAAGCACTGGCGCGGGTGGGGCGGCGGACGTCCAAGTCCCTGGCCGAGGTCCTCGCCTCGCTGCGTGATCGCGCGACACTGGTCGAGGGCGTCGTCAGCGTGACCACCGTCGAGGCGCTGATGCCGTTCATTCAGGCTCCTCTCGCCGCGCTGTGCGAACAGTATCCAGCGCTCGAGGTGTCGCTACACCTCGGGGACTCTGGCCCCAGCGTGCGGGACCACGAAGTGGACGTTGCGCTCGCCATCACCCCGCGTCCTCCGGCGGGCTGCTGGGGCAGGCGCGTGGCGCGCCTGGCGTATGGAGTGTTTGCGACGCGAGAGGCCGCCGCTCGGAGTCCGCGGCGCTGGGTGTTGCGCGCCCAGACCGAGAGCAGCTCGCCCGAGTCCGCGTGGGAGCGGTCGAACGCCGAGCACGTCGCGATGCGCGCTCCATTTCACGCCCTGGTGAGCCTGTGCGCCGAGGGGGTGGGGCTGGGGCTCATCCCACGCTTCATCGCTTCGCGGCATCAGAACTTGGTGGAGCTGAGCGAGTACGCAGCTTCCGTGAAGAAGCTGGATCGAACGCTCTGGGTCCTGACTCACCCGGACCGTCGCAAGACGCCTCGCGTTCGCGCGGTGATGGCTGCCCTGGAGCAACCGTGGTCTGATTGACGCGGGGACCGCTGCGGCCTGTGGGTTTGTATTCCGTGGGGAATTATCGTGGCGCGAGCTGTCAAGGGGGCCGGGTGAGTGGGCTGGTTGGGACCAGCGGCCCGCGTTGCGTCTCACCCCAAGAACAGCTGCCGTGAGATCTCGGGCTGACTCTGCTCGTCATGCATCGACGGGGACGAACCGGCGCCCAGGGAGGCGCGGCTGGGCACACGGGCATGCGTTGCCCGCCCACGGGGAGAAAGGGGGGAGCGAGCGTTCCAATCCCGCTCCATGCCGGTTCTGACGGCGACGCTGAAGGCCGAGAGCTGCGTCGAGGTGATCGCGGCGCGCGTGGGGGACGCTGGTCGCGGGCTGGAGGAGCGGACCCTCCAGGACGGTGGCTCTGACGCTGCTGGGTGTTTCCAAGGCGATAGGCACTGGAAGTACGCGAGATAGACTGAACTTTTCGGTCGTTTGGCCTTAGTATTTCGGCCGCAATGCGG
>JAUILJ010000358.1 GCA_030433055.1 Polyangia bacterium | reverse complement strand
GGCTACGGTGAGGTGGAGCTTCACCTGCATCACCACGGGGACACGGAAGCGACACTCGAAGCCAAGATCCGCGAGGCACTGAACATCTACGCGGAGCGTGGGCACTTCCCCCGCGGCGCAGACGGCAGCCCGCGCTACGCATTCATCCACGGCAACTGGGCGCTCGCCAACGGTCGCCCCGACGGTGAGCAGTGTGGCGTGGACGCGGAGCTACCGCTGTTGTTCCGCACGGGTTGCTACACCGACATGACGTTCCCTTCGTGTCCAGACGTGACCCAGCCACAGCTGGTCAACGAGATCTACTGGCCGGTTGGCGATCTGAACCGCAAGCGCGCCTATGAGTATGGTCTCTCGGCCCAGGTCGGCCACACGCTGAAGGACCGCTTGTTGATGATCACCGGTCCCCTGGGCGTCGCCTACAACCCGCAGAAGAAGCGCCCTCGCCTGGAGTACGGCGCCGTGACGGCTGACGACCCAGCGAGCCTGGCTCGGGTGAAGAGCTGGGCCAGCGCGAACGTGCACGTCGCGGGTCGCCCCGAGTGGGTGTTCGTCAAGGTCTACACCCACGGCGCTCCGGACCGCCAGGCGGAGTCGCTGCTCGGAGCGGGAGGCCACGCGCTGCATCAGGCACTCGCCCAGTTCAACGACGGCGAGCAGTGGAAGCTCCACTACGTGACAGCTCGCGAGATGTACAACATCGCGCAGGCCGCAATGGCCGGCAAATCTGGCAACGCGGGGGACTACCGCGACTTTCAGCTCGCGCCCCCTCCAATCCGCACGGAATCAGCGCGCGCCGCTGCAGAGTGAACCTCACCAAACTCGGCCTCGGCAGACTCGGCCTCACCAGACTCGGCCTCACCAGACTCGGCCTCACCAGACTCGGCCTCGGCAGACTCAGCCCTGGAAGGCGAGTCGGGATTAGCGCTTCAGCTCTCCCCGCAGGAGGCTGATCAACTCGCGGCTCTGAGCCCCGGCAAAGGCAAACGCGCCACCGATATAGGCCACGGCACCGGCGGCGACCTCCACCACCAGGGCGAGCCAAGAGTTCCACCCCGGCGAGTGCAGACCGTAACGAATCGCCAGCACGGCACCGACCATCGGCACGCAAGCCAACAGCGGGCGCCCGATGGGCCTCAGCAAGTGCAACATCGGCACCTGGTCTTGCGACCTGACCACCCAAACGCTGACCAGCGCATGGGTTCCGAATGCCATCCCCACCGCGGTGCACGCCCACAACGGACCGAGCCAGCGCGCGAAGATGTAGACGAACACCACGATCCCCAAGGCCTTTATTGCCTCGAGGATCATGATCACCCGCGGGCGCAGCGTCGCCTGCAGGTACGAGCTGATTAGCCACCCCACGGGACGCACGATGGACAGCACGCTGAGCAGCACCAACATGCTGCCCACGAGGTTCCAGTTCGGCTTGAGGAATGCCCTCTGCAGGCTGTGGGCGACTGCACCGAGGCCCACGGCCAGCGGGAATACGATCAGCGACAACAGCCCGGAAGCGCGAGCCAGGGCGCGCTTCTGAGCCGCGGCATCTTCCAGCTTGGCGAATGACGGCAGCAGGACGTCACCTATGTGTTCACCCACCTGGGCCGCCGGGATGTCCGCGATGTTGTAGGCGAAGTTGTACTGACCCACAACGCCAGTCCCGAGCACCTTGCCCACGATCAGGTTGTCCCACTTCGCCGACCCGAAGTGCAGGATATTCCCGATGGAAATGGGCAAGCCGAAATTGATCAGCTCACGCGTCGTCTTCCAGTTGATCCGGCTGGGGGTGAGCCACATCGCCCGCTCGGCGCTCATCGTTAGGATGGTGAGCGTGACCATCGAACGGAGGATCGATGCGTATACCAGTGACTTGGCGCCGTAGCCCATGAAGGCAAACACCAGCGCCGCTCCGGCGTACATGAACTCGCCGCTCATCTGGCTCAGGCCGAGGACCTTGAAGCGCATTTCCCGTGCGAGAATACGCCCTGGAATGAAGCTCACACGGTCCATCGCGACCGCGATCGCCACACCGCTGATGTAGAATCCGAGGTCGGGTGTCTCGTAGAGCTTGGCGAAGTATCCCCCTGCGAGCACCACACCGAGCAGCGCGAGCCAGCCGACGCTGACGTGATAGAACGTGGCGTGGAACGCGACGTCTTTGCCCGCCTTCGGGTTCGCGACCAAGTACTGGCCGAAGCCGAGATAGGTCGCCATGTTCGCCGTGTAGACAATGATGATGGCGACGTTGGCCTCACCGTACTGCTCGGGCGTCAAGAGCGCCGCGAGGACGATGTTCGCTACGAGACCGACGACGCGGCCGCCAACGCTACTGGTGATCGTCCAGAGCGCGCCGAGCACGGCGCGGTAGGCTAGGGACACGGAATCTCCGAACGCCGCGCGCCAGACGGCCCTGGAAGTTGAACCAGGAACGGACAGCGCAGGACGCAACGAGGGGCGAGCAGGGAACGCTTCAAGTTAGCGGGCGGCGTTAGCACCGCGGGGGCCCCGGCTCAAACCCGAGGGGCAGCGTCAGTGCTGAAAGTAGGTGCACGCGGACCGTCGCGTTGAGGTTTGGGGGCCCTGCCGGGATGTGCGAGGCTGCGCGCTACTCATGTCGCAGACCAGCGAGACCCTCCCCGCCGAACCCGCGCGGCTGCCTCAGCCGAGCCGGCTGTTCCGGCTGCTTGGCCCGCTGCTCACGATCGCGTCGATCGCCGTGTTCGAGTTGGCCGACCAGTTCGGCCTGCGTATCCCGAACCCGCCCGCCATCTTGATGACCCTGGTCGTGTTCTCTGCCTTCACCGGTGGTGGGCGCGTCGGCATCTTCAGCGGTATCGTCACCTGCGGCTACCTCGCCATTTTCTACTCGGAAAAAGGGCTGAGCCTCACGTACGACGAGGAGAACCTGCTCAGGGTGCTCGTCATCATCGTGACCGTGCCGGCCATCGTCGTGATGGCAGCGATGTCCAAGAAGCGAGGTGACCGCCTGGCGCGAGAGGCGCTGCGGATGGAGCAACAGCACTCCGCGAGGCTCCGCGAGCTGCTCCAGGAGAAGGACCGCGCAGAGGTGGAGCTGCGGCTGGCGAAGGAGGCCGCCGAAGCCGCCAACGTTGCGAAGAGCGAGTTCTTGGCCAACGTGAGTCACGAGATCCGCACCCCGATGAACGGCATCATGGGCATGACCGAGCTCGCGCTGGACACCGAGCTCACTCGGGAGCAACGCGAGTACCTCGACACCGTACGCAGCTCCGCCGAGGCGTTGCTCACCGTGATCAACGACGTGCTGGATTTCTCGCGCATCGAGGCGGGCAAGCTCGATCTGGACTCGGCTCCGTTCGACGTGCGCACGGTGGTCGACGAGGTGATGCGAACGCTGGCGCTGCGCGCCCACGAGAAGGGCCTCGAGCTGTGCTACGAGGTCGAGCATGGTGTGCCGCCCACGCTGGTGGGAGACGCGGGCCGGCTGCGCCAGGTGCTAGTCAACTTGGTGGGGAACGCGGTCAAGTTCACCGACAGTGGTGAAGTCGTGGTGCGCGTTTCTGCACAGGTTGGCACGCAGACGATGCAGGTCGGGTTCAGCGTCACGGACACGGGGCCTGGAATCCCTGCGGCAAAAATGGCGCGCATCTTCGAGCCGTTCACTCAGGCTGACGGCTCGGTCACCCGGCGCCATGGAGGCAGCGGCCTCGGCCTCTCCATCTCCACACGACTCGTGCAGATGATGGGTGGGCAGCTAGAGGTCACGAGCAAGCCCGGTGAGGGCAGCGTCTTCAGCTTCGGCCTGCTCGCTGGACACGAGGGTGCGCCGAGCCTCCGCCGCGGCACGGTACCCCCGAGTGAGCTCAGCGGGCGCCGCGCCCTGATCGTGGAAGACGTCACGACGAGCGGCGAAATCCTGTCGCGAGAGCTCGAGGAGTGGGGCATGTTCTCAGACTCCGCGACCTCCGCCGAGGACGCCATGCGCCTGCTTGACGCCGCGGAAGAGAGCGCGTCTCGCTACGATCTGCTGTTGGTCGACACTACCCTGCCAGGGCTCAGCGGCTTCGGGCTCGTCGAGGAGCTCCGACGCCGCGACGTGATGATCCCCACGGTAATGATGCTCAACTCGCCCAATCGCAGTGTGGACGCAGCGCACTGCAGGCGGCTCCACGTACCAGACTACGTGACCAAACCAGTGAAGCCGTCTCGCCTGGTGGAGGCGGTGATCGACGCGATGCGAGGAGTGCCTCGCGGCGTCGGGAGTGTGCGGGTACCCACCCAGCCTTCGCGCACGTTGTCGGTATTGGTCGCAGAAGACAACCTGGTCAACCAGCGGCTGATGCGTCGCCTGTTCGAGAAGCAGGGACACCGCGTGAAGGTGGTTGCCGACGGCCTGTCGGCGATCGAGGAGTTGACCCAGGGGGAGTATGACCTCGCACTGCTCGACCTGATGATGCCGGGATGTGATGGCATCACTGCGGTCGAAAAAGTGCGCGAGGTCGAAGCCTCCGGTGACAGTCATGTGCCAATCATCGCAGTCACGGCTCACGCGATGCGCGGCGACCGCGAGCGCTGCATGGCCGCAGGGTTCGATGCCTACCTCACGAAACCAATCCGAATGGCTGAACTCTTCGACACGGTCGACTCGGTGGTTCCGGATTCTCGCGGTGAGACCAAGCCCATGCCGTCAGTGGTGTTCAGTCCGGTGCCCTTCAGCGGTGAAGCCCAGGCCTTCAACGAAGACGTGCTGATTCAGCACGCCGCAGGAGATCGAGAGCTCGCAGGAGAGCTGGTGCAAGTATTCCTGGAGGAGTACCCCGGCTGGCTGGCCGAAATGCGACGGGGCATCGAGGCGGGCGATGGCGAAGCCGTCCGGCGCGCCGCTCACACACTCAAGGGGGCGGTGGATCACTGCGGCGCGTCCTCGGCGTTCGACCTGGCGCTGGTCGTGGAGCGGATGGGACGAAATGACGACATGGCAGGGGCGCGCGGTGCATTTCAGGAGCTGAACGGTGAACTGAGGCGCCTTGAACCGGCGCTGAAGAAGTTTTTGGCAGACTCTCACTGACCGGCCCCTGTACGTGGGGCCGCGCCGCGATAAGCTGGCCAGCACTCATGGCCCAACGGATCCTCGTCGTCGATGACTCGCCGCTCGATCGCAAGCTGGCGGGACGCCTGCTCGAGAAGGCAGGCTTCGAGGCGAGCTATGCCGAGAACGGCGCGCTCGCTCTCGACTCGATCGCCGACGCTCGACCGGACCTCGTGCTCACCGACATGATCATGCCGGAGATGGACGGGCTCGAGCTCGTGGAGACGGTCCACGCACGTTTCCCCGCGTTGCCCGTGATCCTGATGACCGCCCATGGCAGCGAGTCGGTGGCCGTCCAGGCGCTGCGCAAGGGAGCCACCAGCTACGTTCCGAAGCGCGATCTGGCCCGAGAGCTCGCGTCGACCATCCGCGACGTACTCGAGCTGACAAAGCCCGCCCGGGATCAGCAACGGGTGCTCGACTGCATCTCTGAGACTCAAACCATCTTCGAGGTGGGTAACGCCCCTGGTCAGCTCGCGGCGCTCGTGCGGCACCTGGAGTCGGACCTCGAGGTGATGGGCTGCTTCGATGACACGACGCTGCTCCAGGTCGGCGTGGCGCTTCGTGAATCCCTCTCCAACGCCGTCTATCACGGCAACCTGGAGCTCGACTCTCGGCTGCGTGAGTTGGACGGGGGGGAGTGGGACCAAGCGGCTCAGGAGCGCATGAATCGCGAGCCATACGCGCAGCGCAAGGTACGCGTCGTTGCGCGCATCACCAGGAACGACGTGCACTACGTCGTGCAAGACCAGGGCCGCGGCTTCGACCCAACATCTCTACCCGACCCGGAAGACGCTGCGAGCCTCGACCGCGTTCACGGCCGCGGCCTGCTGCTGATCCGTACGTTCATGGACGACGTTCAGCACAGTCCGCGCGGAAACGAGATCCGCATGACCAAACGCTTGATGCGCCGCGACTGAGAGCTTGACGCGCCGCGACTGAGAGCTTGATGCGCCGCGACTCAGCGCTCCCGCGTCAGCGCGCGAGGTCCACGCGCACCTTCGGGGCGCGCGTCCACTCACCCCCACCCCCGTCAGCGCCCACATCCCCTGCCGGCGCATCGCTGGCAGCGTCGACGGCTGCTGCCCCGACCGTCCCAGCATCGGCCCCCACCCCGAAGCGCGCTCGAGCCTCGGAGGTCTGAGGCTCGAGCTGAATCCGCGACATGGGGACGCCATCGGCGACCAGCAGCGCGCGCAGCGCCTCACCTGCAACGGGGTCCCACACGAGCAGTCGGAGCGAGCTCTGACCGAGGCGTCCCGCCACCGCGCAACGGCCAAGCTCCTCCAGGCTCCGCTCCAGGCTGGCCTGCATTTTCTCTGCTTCGTAGTCGAAGCTCGGCGGCTTCACCCCGGGGCACGCAATCAAGACCCGCCTGCCGAAGTCGAGGCCCGCGGCCCCCAGAGCTTGCCGCGCGGCAAGAGCGCGCTCCGCGTCTGGCGTGAACGGCGCGCCCTGGGTCCCCGGCTCCTCGGGCAACGCGTCGCTGCGCGTGATGGGCGCCACGACCGGGGGAGGCTCATCTTGTTGGACGGTTCCGCAAGCCCACGCCCAGAGCGCGCAGGAAACAGCAGCGACGTATGAGGGTTTCATTGTGCAGGGGGTGTGGAGGTGATCAGTGGCAACAGATCGCGAACGCCGATAGAGAAGAAATCGACCGCCCACCCGGCAGCGGTGAGCCGCAGTACGTGGCCCATCCAACGCACGCCGCGCTCACCAAACTGCTCGAGCAGCTTGGGACCCAGTCTCAGCACGATGAATGAGACCGCCAGCGCAACGCAAACCGCAGCGAGCGTCACCTCACGCCGCCAGAGTTCGCGGGTCTCCCCAGAATAGATCACGACGGTACCCATCACAGGCGCTGCAGCGAGCCCCGAGAGTGCCAGCTCCGCCGCGAGGCTCTTGGCGTCCCGCCCGGCCGACCAGTCCTTGCCCAAGGGGCGATTGCGCAGCACCTCGGTCAGACACAGCGACAGTACGAGCAGGGAACAAGCGGCGCGGAAACCACCGGTCTTGATTCCGAAATAGAGCACGATGTGATTGCCCACCCAGGCGGCCGCGAGCAGGAGGCCCAGGGCGAGTAAGCTGGCACGCCGAATCACTTGACGCCGATCGGCATCGCTCAGCCCCTCGCCCACCAGCGCCAAGTTCCCGCTCAAGCGGATGGGGTTCGCGACGCCCAGCACGGAAATCAGAACCAGAGCCCAGTAAGTCAAGCCTTCACGCACGCCGCTCCTTCTCCTTCACTCGCTGTCGCCATCAGCCCCGGGATCGGGCTGCATACCACCAAAACCCTCCACGGAAACCAACCCGAGCGCACAGGCTATCGACCACGACTCGACCCAGGCCGCGCTGCGGGAGGTGGCGCGAGTCCCGCTGGCGAGCATCCGGCGGAACGTCCGGGCCCACCACCCCATCCAGTGGGCCCACCGGGAGCCGCTCCCCGCTTTCGTCCATTGGGTCGCGCCCAACCAAAGCCTCCCCGAAAAGCGTCGGAGCGTCCGCTTCGGATCGGACAGATCACTGGTTCTTCGAGCAGGCTTTTGTGTGGGCGTCCTTGCCTGGCCGTGCCTATACTGGCGCCCGAATCTCGCGCCATTCAATCTCCACGAGAGGAAAGCGCGAGGCGATGCGCCAACTGGCGCGAGCGGAAATCGCTCCGCGCC
>JAUILJ010000357.1 GCA_030433055.1 Polyangia bacterium | reverse complement strand
GCTCAGCTACTCCCCGGCGTTCGCCGACGGGCTGGCCACGTTCCGCGCGCAGTTCGAGGTGGACTACACCTGGGGGCTCGCTGCCAACACGGTGCAGAACAACCAGGGCGGCGGCTTCAACGCCGACCAGGTGAACATCCAGACGAAGAACGTCAACGTCGCGCTCTATCCCACGCGCAATCCGCTCCAGATGTCGATCCTGATCGGCACACACAGCGTCTACGACAGCATCTTCGACCCGACCATCACGTCGCTCTTCGACATCATCCAGACGGGCTACAAGCTCACCTTCCTGGGCACGGATGCCACGGGGATCAGCCTGTTCGCCAACGGCGGCCACTACGGGCGCGGCAAGCTGTCGTTCATCCCGATCGGCGCCGCGCAGCCCGACAAGGCAGCCGAAGGGGATGCGCGCTTCTCCTACGTTTACCTGGCAACCGCCGACTACATGTACGAGGTGGCGCCGGGGACACGCATCGGCGGCTCTTACTGGCACCTCGAGGATCAAACCAAGGGTGAAGCGTACGCCTATCAGGGCTTGGTCAAGAGCGGTCCGAGCTCGGGCGCGCTCAGTGGCTACACCGGAACGACGCCGTTCGACATCGACTCCCCGAGCGGCCACGTGGACTACCTGGGCCTGAACTTCCACCACAACATCAACTTCAAGACGAGCGACTTCGGAGCCTCGGGCTTCGTCATGTACAACCGGGGCAAGTTCACCAGCCAGAAGGAAGACACCCAGAAGCACAAGCAGGTGGATATCCGGGGCGCGGCCGCGAACCTCGAGCTGATGTACAATTGGGGCTACACCAAGGATGACCGCGTCACCTTGGAGGGTATGTACAGCTCCGGCGACGACGATCCCAACGACGGGACGTACAAGAGCGCCTTCACCATGAACTACTACGGCCTACCCGGCGCGGTGTGGTTCAATCACAAGGCGCTGATCCTGTTCCCGTTCACAAGCACCGTGAGCAACTACACCGGCGCGGTGACGGACATCAGCAACCGAGGCGCCGGCCTTGCCGCAGGGATCTTCACGGTGGCGCACGATGTGATCCCCAACAAGCTGAACGTCAAGCTTGGAGGCGCCTATGCCCGCTCGATGGAGCGCCCGATCTGGCCAGGTAACATCCAGGGTGGTCGCACCATCGGCGCCGAGGTGAACGCGGAGATCCGCTACCACTTCCGCTACCTGATGACGGTGGGCCTGCACGGGGCCTACCTGGCCCGCGGTGACTTCTTCACCGGGAACACCCAAGTCGAGAAGGATCCGTGGGCCGCCTTCACCACCTTCACCTGGTACGCATTCTGATGGCACAGCAACAGCTCCTCTGGAACCTGAGCCGCGCCGCCAGGCGCGCGACCGCCCTGCTCGGCCTGGCGGCGCTCGGCACCGGCTGCGTATCGAGCTACGCGAACAAGCCGGCGCTCGAGTACGCGAACGTGGAGTATTCGTCTCCCCAGGGTAACACCTGGCCGGAGAGCCGCCTGGCGCTGCCGCAGACCGCGAAGAAGTACGCGCTGCCGATCACCCCGGAAATCACCTACGTCGAAGTCAACCCTGGCGCAGCGCCAACGGTCGTGATGATTCACGGCTTGGGCTCGTACTTGAAGTTCTGGCGCTACCAGGTGGATGAGGTCGCGAGCGCCGGCTACCACGTCATCGCCCTGGACATGCTGGGCTATGGCAAGAGCGACAAGCCCGCGACCTTCCCCTACACGATGGAAGCCATGGCCGAGGTCGTGCACGAGCTCGTTCGCGCCAAGGGCCTCGAACGCCCCATTCTGATGGGACACTCGATGGGCGGGCAGACCGCGATGAGCTACTCCATTGAATTCCCCGGGGATTTGTCTGGGTTGATCCTGGTCAGCCCCGCGGGCTTCGAGGCATTTTCTCCGAAGGAGAAACAGTGGTTCAAGAACGTCTTCAGCAGCAAGCTGATCCTCGCCGCCGACGAGGAGGCGATCTGGGGCAGCATTCGCTACGGCAACTTCTACCGTTGGACCTCCGACTTCGAGTGGCTGATCGAAGAGCGCGTCCGCGCCGTGAAAAACTCTCAGTTCAAGGCCTATGCCTACGCGAACGTGAAGAGCGTCCATGGGCTGCTCGACAACGAGTTCGTGCGGGCGAACCTGCATCAGATCACGGTACCCACGCTGATCGTTCACGGCGATCGGGATCGCCTGATCCCCAATCCCTACCTGCACGGCGGCAACACCGCGGACGTGATGGAGTACGGGCACGCGAACATCGCGGGCTCCAGGCTGGTCACCCTCTCGGGCTGCGGCCACTCCCTCCAGCTAGATTGCCACCAGGAGTTCAATCGGGTCGCGCTGGGGTTCCTCGACAAGCATTTCCCTGCGGGTAAACACAAGGCCGCTCAGCCAGAGCCACAGCCGCCTGGGGAGCGCTCAGCGCCGGCGTCGAGGCCCGCAGCCCAGCCGCCCGAAGTCGCCCCAAGCGAGGCGGAGGAGCCCCTCGAACCCGCAAGCCCAGAGGAGCCCGACGAGGAGCTCCCGGTGGAGCCCAGCGGGGGCGCCGAGTGAGCGCTTCCTGCACCGCAACAACTCGAGCTGGTGGGGCTCGGCTCTTTTGCGGCACTGCAACATTTCTTCTTGGTTTCGAGACCCAAGAGATATAGTCTCTCCGCGGTATTCAGCGAGGTTGGGCGCTTTCAGCTGGACATTGCACCGCAGCAACCGATTGGTCGGCGTGGCGGTCAGTGGGGAGGATCGACATGCATCGGGGTTGGATTCCTGGCGCGCATGCGCGTGGTTGGTTGCGCCCAGCAAGCGCCGTCGTGGCGCTGGCATTGCTGGGCGGCTGTGGGGCGGCGGACGAAACCTGGACTGGGGGCGACGGCGCGGGTGAACAGCTCGGGCAAACGCGCGAGAACCTGGGGCAGGGTAGCTATCAGGAGGTGACCGGCTTCGGCTCCAACCCTGGAGGGCTGAAGATGTATCGCTATGTGCCGAGCCCAGCCCCAGGCCCCGGCGCGCCGCTCGTGGTAGCGATGCACGCTTGCTCTCAAGACGCAGCGACGTACCGCACCGCTGGCTTCGAGGAGGTCGCGGATCAGCACGGCTTCTACGTCATCTATCCGGAGCAGCAGACCGCGAACAACGCGCTGAAGTGCTTCAACTGGGCTGGGGAGTACGGGGTAACGGACAACCTCGAGCGGGGCAAAGGTGAGAACGAATCCATCGTGGAGATGGTGCTCAAGATGGAGGCCGACTTCGACGTCGACAGCGGCCGGGTGTTCGTCATGGGGCACTCCGGCGGCGGGGCGCAAACCTCGGTGATGATGGCAACCTGGCCCGACGTATTCGCGGGCGCAGGCATCATCGCGGGGATCCCGTATCACTGCACGACCAGCACGTTCCAGGTCTCCAGCTGTCTCTCCCCAGGAATCGACAAGGCACCGATGACTCACGGAGACCTCGTTCGTCAGGCCTTCCCAGGCTACAGCGGCCCCTACCCGCGCCTCAGCATTTGGCAGGGCACTGCAGACACTCTGGTCAAGCCGATGAACGCCAACGAGTTGCTCGAGCAGTGGAGCAACGTGATGGGCATCGACACCACCGCAGATCAGGAAGACGTGGTCGACGGCGCCAATCACAAGGTGTTCAAGGACAGCAGTGGAACCTCGCAGATTGAGCTGTACGAGATCCCGGGTGCGGGGCACGGCACGTTCGTCGACCCACAAAGCGGATGCGGTTCGACCAGCACGTACATGCTCGACCAGGATATCTGTGCAGCGCGCCGGATGGCTGAGTTCTGGGGGATCACCGGTACCCCGGGGAACGGCGGTAGCGGCGGTTCGTCGGCCAGCGGCGGCTCTTCAGCCAACGGCGGTTCGTCGGCCAGCGGCGGCTCTTCAGCCAGCGGCGGCTCTTCAGCCAGCGGCGGCTCTTCAGCCAGCGGAGGCTCTTCAGCCAGCGGAGGCTCGTCGGCCAGCGGCGGTGGCATGGCGTGCATCCCCGGGCAGCAGCTCGCGTGCGCCTGCGGAGGCGGCTTGACCGGCGTCCAGTTGTGTAAGCCCAAGCGGGATCGGGCTTGGACCGTGTGACTGCAGCGGGAGCTCGGCTGTGGGCGGCAGCCCAGGCGCTGGGCAAGGCGGGAGCAATGGTTCGAGCGGAGGCAGCCAGGGCAACCCGCCGAACACCGACGCATCGGGAGCGTGCGAAGCCTCGATCGTCGGCAATCATGGGTCCCGCGGCGGTTCTCTTGCTATCCTCGGGCTGGCTTTGGGTCTGTGGTTCAGGCGGAGGCGCAAGGTCAACGCGCCCCATGCTGAACGCACCTCGAAGTAACCGCGCGGCAACGCTGCTCACCGGCGCGCTGACATTGGCGCTGGTGAGCTGCGGTGGTCCCCTCACCCCCGATCCCGGCTCCGAAGGCACCACCCACCAAGCCTTCGAGGGGGCTGGAACGTTCGAGCCCGTCGGCAGCTTCGGCACGAACCCCGGCGCGCTCGACATGTACCGCTACGTGCCGAGCCCAGTGCCGCCCGGCCCCGCCCCTCTGGTACTGGCGCTGCATGGATGCTCGCAGACGGCAGCAGACTATCGTCAGGTCGGCTGGGAACCGCTGGCCGACGCACTGGGCTTCTACGTCGTCTATCCAGCGCAACGCGTCGCCAACAACGGGGCGCGCTGCTTCAACTGGTACGGGGAGCTCGGGGACACCTCGAACCTCGAGCGCGGCAAGGGGGAGAATCAATCCATCGTGGAAATGGTGCAACGCATGGAGGCCGACTACTCGATCGACACCTCCCGCGTGTACATCATGGGGCTCTCCGCCGGCGGCGCGCAAACGGCGCTGATGCTGGCCACCTGGCCTGACGTATTCGCCGGGGGAGGCATCATCGCTGGCGTCCCCTACGCCTGCTCGACTCAGCTGGCGCAGGTGCCGAGCTGCCTCTCGCCCGGCATCGACAAGACGCCGAAAGAACAGGGGGATCTGGTACGGGGAGCTGTGCAGGGCTTCCCGGGTCCATTTCCGCGCGTAACCATCTGGGCAGGCAGCTCCGACCTCGTCGTCAACCCCAATAACCAGCGGGAGCTGATGGAGCAGTGGACCGACGTCCACGGCATCGACACCACACCCGACGTCTCGACGCAAACCGGCGCCGCAACGCGCGCTGGCTACGCCGACTCTCAAGGCAATGTCTTGGTCGAGACCGTGCGCGTCGCCAACGCTCCCCACGGCAGCTTCGTCGATCCGGACCACGGCTGTGGCGCAACGGGCACCTGGGCCGTCGACTTCGACGTTTGCGCCGCGAGCTCCATGGCGAGCTTCTGGGGCCTCGAAGCGGGGTCGAGCGGAGGCACCGGCACCGGCGGCACGACCAGCTCCGGCGGTAACGGCCAAGGCGGGGTTCAAAGCAGCGGCGGGAGCGGGGGGTTAGGAACGCAGGGTGGCAACCCGAGCACCGGCGGCGGTGGCACGAGCCACTGCCAATCCGTCTCCACGGGCGGCGCGTGCAGCCCCGGACCGAACGACCCAGGTCAAAGCTGCGACTGCGCCCTACCGGGTTCCAGGTTACCTCGCGGTAATGCTCCGGGCAGCCGGAGCCTAGTTGGCTTCCTCATGGCGCTGATGCTGCTCCGGCGGCGCGCTGACTGAGTCGGCCTCACGCTGTGCCCAGAAGTCGCGCATCCGGCGCCAAAGGCCATCCCGAGCACGGCGCGAGACGACAGCCCCGACGTGGCCTCCTGGGAGCTGCAGGAGCTCCTTGTCGCGGCTGCTGATCAGCTCGTGCAGGCGCGCCGCGCCACGCCAGGGTACGATGTGATCGTCGCGGAAAGTGACGACCAACGTCGGACACTGGATCGCCTCGAGCCGCGCCGGGCGGCCACCCAGCACGAACTCACCCCGTACCAGCCGGTTGTCCCGGTACAGATCCTGGATGTAGCGCTGGTAGCACGCGCCGGGGAACGACACGTTGTCGTTGCCCCAGATTTCGGTAGCGAGGAAGCCTCGCAGAAACTCCGCATCCGCGCGTCGATCCACCAGCGTGATCAGCTTGCTGATCGCCAGGGTGGGGCGGAGCATGTGAAAGGAAGCCTGCATCAACGGCCAGGGAACGTTGGCGAAGGCCTTGACCAACCCCGGCAAGTCGAAGGACCTGGTCAGCGTCCAGGCGGAGAGCAGCCCCCCGTCATGGAAATCGATCGGGGCAGCCAGGGCGGTCAGGGTCGCGACGCGCTCTGGATAGGCCGCGGCATAGATGCTCGTGAGCGTTCCCCCGAGGCAATAGCCCAGGAGGTGCACGCGGTCGCTGCCGGAGTAGCGGAGAGCCTGGCGGATGGCGCGGGAAATATAGCGGTCACAGTACACCTCGAAGTCGAGGTACCGGTCCTCCGCGCTGGGGGTCCCCCAGTCCATCATGTAGACGTCGTGCCCTTGCTCCACCAGGTACTCGACGAAGCTCTTCCCCGGCAGCAGATCGAGCACGTAGTTGCGGTTGATCAGGCTGGGGACGATGACGATCGGTGTCCTGTGCGCGATGCCGCTCGCGCGAGGTCGATAGCGCAACACCCGGAGCTTGTTCTCGCGGTGGACGACGGAGCCGGGCGTTTGCCCCACGACGCTGCGCGGGCGGCGCAAGAGCTGGATCAGCTCAGCCCACTCGGCGCGCTGCAGGCCGACCTCCCCGCGATCGTTGGCAGGCTCAGTCACTGCACGCCTCGAAGACCTCAGACATATAGAGCCTCAAAATCCTCCCGGAAACGCTCGTAGACCGCCTTGCGGCGCAGCTTCAAGGTGGTGGTGAGCATGCCGTCCTCCACGCTGAGGGCCGGCTGCATCAACTTGAAGCGCTTGATCTGCTCGAAGCGGGCGAGGTCGTGGTTTGCCGCGTCCACCCGAGCCTGAATCAGCTCCTCGGGGCTCTGCCCGCTGGCCTTGCAGCGGGCCTCAAGCTCCCCTTGATTGGGCCACACGCCAAGCACGATGTACTTCTTCGCGTCGCCGTAGGCCACGGCGTGTTCGATGGATGGATCGTCGGCGAACAACTTCTCGATGTTGCCAGGGGCCACGTTCTTGCCTCCGGCGGTGACCAAGATCTCCTTCTTGCGACCGATGATCTGCAGGAATCCCGCCTGGGTGAAGCTGCCCAGATCCCCGGTCTTGAACCAGCCCTCCGCGTCGAAGGCCTCGGCGGTTGCGTCGGGATCCTTGTGATAGCCGCTGAAGATGCTCGGACCGCGCGCCAGGATTTCCCCATCGGCTGCCAGCTTGAGCTCGACGGAGGGCAACGGCTTGCCGACGCTCGCGAAGTCGAAGTCATCGGGACGGTTCAGGGTCAACGTGGGGGAGCACTCGGTGAGTCCATACCCCTCGATGATCAGGATCCCCGCTGCCAGAAACTGCTCTTTCACCTGACGCTTGAGCCCCGCGCCACCGGACAGACAGAACCGCAGACGCCCGCCAGTCACCTCGAGCAGGCGCTTTGCCCGCGCTGCCTCATCGGGCAAGTCAATCACCGCTGCTGCCGAGCGCTCCCAGTAGACGGGCACGCTCATGAACACGTTCGGGCGAACCCGTGGCATCAGATCGAGCACCGTCTTTGGATCCGTGAGGTAACTGAGGAAGCCCAGGCGGTTGCCGATGATCGTCTCACCGTAGCCAAAGATGTGACTCATCGGGAGCCACAGCAGGTCGACGCCGTCTTCAGGCAGGCGAGCCGCGTTGTTGACGAACCAGTCCCGCCAGTTGATGCCCAGGTT
>JAUILJ010000356.1 GCA_030433055.1 Polyangia bacterium | reverse complement strand
CGCCGTCGTTGTCAGTATCGGGAACGTCGGGGCAGCCGTCGTCGTCTTTGTACCCGTTCTTGGTTTCCGGCTCCAACGGGCAGCGATCCGCGTCGTCTTTGATCCCATCCTTGTCGTTGTCGTCCTCGGGACAGCCGTCGGTGTCCTCGAACCCATCCGGATCTTCCGCTTCCGTGGGGCACTTATCCTCACTGTCCGCGATGGTATCTCCGTCATTGTCGCCCTCGGGGCAACCGTCGCCGTCTTCCTCACCATCAAGGTCTTCGGGAACCGTGGGGCACTGGTCGTCCTCGTCGCGAATCCCATCCCCGTCCCGGTCGCTCTTCTCTTGAGTGAACGTGAAGCCGAGGAAGCCTCGGACGGTTGGTACGCCGATGCCCTGAATCACACCGGTGCCGGCACCTGCGGTGATCGCGATGTTGGAAGACAACGGCGTCACTTGAATGCCACCGTCTATCTCCAGTGAGTTGGTCCCATTCTTGGCGCTGAACTTGGTACCGCCGAATCCATCGAGGACCACCCGCAACACGGGGCTGACTTTGAACCCACCGGCGATACCATAGCGAAACTCCGGGCCGAGCTCCGTGGAGCCCACGCGCCCAGTTCCTCGGTAGACTGCGGCCAGGTTGCCTCCGAAGGAGAACGGCCCTTCTGAGCCATCGAAGATCCCGCGCAGGCCGACCGTGGGTGTCCCGTCGCCGATATAGTTCCCTTCGGCCGTGATGCTTCCCGTGTTCACGGTTCCGAAGAGCGCCGCTCCGACGACGAACGGGTCTTTCAATTCCCCGTAGGCGCGCGCCTTCGCCTCGATCTCCAGGTCGCCCATGCCGACAGCGCTTAGCCCATCGGGATCGCCGCCACCGTCGTCGCTAATGCCCTGCCCCTTCACGTAGGTGACAGGTGCCCGGAGTCCTAGCTGGAGTCTGGGGATGGGGGTGAGGGTTCCCATGAAGTCCGCCGTGAAGAGGTTCTCCACCACCTTCACGTCGTCCTCCACGACGGCGTTCGGAGCGTCGCAGTCTGTTTCACTGCGGCAACTGCGAACCACGAAAGGCTGGTAGGCGTAGTTGGCAAAGAGCCCAGCGCTCCAAGCCATCTCACCCTCTGTTCTAGCGCCTCGCGTCGTGAAGTAGTTGCGAGGACCAGGGGCAGGATTGAACCGCTGGATCGAGAACTCGCCGTCGGTGGACTGAGCGTGAGCTGGGGTCGACGCCAAAACGCACGTACACGCCAGCGCGCCAACCAGCGCGGTCTGCGCTGCACGTCTCAGCATGAGTGGGCGATTGGCAACGGGGGGAGCAGGGAGCAGATCACGCATGTTCTCGAGATTCCGGCCAGAGGATATGATTCTAGTTAGAGACTAGGCTAGGCCAGTCCTCCATCCCGTAGCAACGCTCTTCTCACTTGATTGCCTTGAGTCGGGCGAACCCGGGGCGCCCGTGACTACTCGCGAGGCCGTCGACCCGCTATCGTAGCGTGGTGGCTGTCTGCGCGAGGTGCCGGAGTGTCGTCGATGCGAACGGCCAGTTCTGCCCACACTGTGGTCTCGCGCTAACGAAGCCAGACACCACGGGCCGCATCTCGAACGGAACAGAACTCGACCTCGAGTGGGCTAAGGTGATCGTGGGCGAGCGCCTTGGTGAAGGAGGTATGGGAGTCGTTCACCGAGGATGGCTCTACTACAATCCCGATGGCCCCCAGGGCGGATCGCATCCCCACCCAGTGGCCGTCAAGGCACTCCACCCCATGCTCCGGGGCAGAGAACGACCGCGGCAGCTTTTCCTCGGGGAGGCGCTGGCACTCGAGCGCCTCAATCACCCCAACATTGTCCACTTCTTCGGTTTGGTCGATGACGGGCACCAACTGGCCATCGTGATCGAACTCGTGGAGGGGCAAGCCCTCAGCGAGATCATCGCGAGGCGAGCCCAGAAGGAGCGTGCCTCGCGGCTTCCCTGTCTCCCCTTCGCGCGGGCGTGGCACTACTTTTCCCAGCTGCTTGGCTCACTGGCGAGCATTCATGCGCTGGGAATCATTCACCGCGACGTCAAGCCTGCCAACGTGCTGATTCGTCGCGACGGCATGGTCAAGCTCACCGACTTTGGCATCGCTCGGGTTCCCGCAGACGAGGCGCGGAAGACCGGAGGGATGGCGCCTGGAACCGGCGCCTACATGTCTCCAGAACAAGTCACCGCCGGGGAGATCGACGCACGGAGCGATCTCTACAGCGCGGCGATTGTGCTCTACGAGATGCTCACAGGGATCACCCCGTTCGATCGGCCTGAGCGGAATGAGATCATGATCCGCACGGCGCAGCTCGACGAGATCCCTGCGCCGATCAGCCATCACGTGACGTCTGCCCCACCTGTGCTGGACGTCCTGATGGCGCGTGCGTTGGCGAAAGACAAGACGCTTCGATTTCCCTCCGCCATCGAGCTTGGTGAGGCATTTCGGGCCGCGCTTGGACTCGAAACGGCTGGCTGGGACGTGCAGCAGGACTTCGCGCGGCATGCCCATGCCCTCAGCAAGCAGCTCGAGGCAACACCGTCCCGGAGTGTTCCTGAAGCGAAGAACGTGGGCGCGCGAGGCACTCAGCCGTTGCCCGAGGTCGTGGAAGACGACGGCAAAGGCGAGCAACTCCGCACCGCGATGTTCGCGGCATACAAGAACTCAGACGAATCACGGGGGGACAAGCCCCCACAACCCCCCCAGTCATAGCTCCCGGAGTGCTCTTCCTGCCTTGCGAACGCGCCCAAATTCGGTCCCGGAGTCGGCGATCGGCGTGAGTCCGGCGCCTTCCTTGCCTGAAGGCGAGCGCTGGAACCAGGCGCGCGAACTGCCTCGATTACGACCCGGAGTGTTCGTGTGCGGGATGCGTTGACACTCTGAGACTGTGCGTGCGATAGCCTGCTCCACCTTTTTTCCTGGAGATCCGCGTTGATGCACGCCCCGACGCACAGAGTTTCCCGATTCGGCAAAGCTTCGCTTCTCGCGCTCGTTGCGACGTTCGGATGGTTCGCAGTCGGCGCTGTCGTTCTGCCGAGTGTTGCCCACGCGCAGCCGAAGCCGCCACCGGCGGCGGAAGCAGCGGACGACGACGACGTGGAGCCAGGCAAAGACGGCGCCGCACCAAAGGGCGACGGCGCCGATGATGCAGACGACGCCGAGGATACGGGCGACGCCGATGACGGCGACGCAGCGGACGGGGATGAGCCCGCGGCGGCGCCTCCTGCCTCGCCACTCTCTGTCTTTCCGCGGCCGCAGGGCGACGCAACCTCTCTGAGAACGCAGGGTACGCAGCGCCCGGCGGCCAAGACCAAGAAGACGGGGAAGGTTGGCCCCAACGGAGAGGAAGTCTACGCGGAAGACTGGTGGTCTCACGCCCGTCCAGTTCTAGAACTGCACGGCTACTACCGTTTACGCGCGGAACTATTTCACAACTTCAGCCTGGGCCGCATTGATCAGCCGAACTTTGCGATGTGGCCCATGCCCATCGACAATCACTACACAACCACCGCGACGGAGTACGGGCCGTCGTTGTGTACGGCCGATGAGTCGCCCGAGAGCTCGGGCGGTACCAGCACGGACCCGACCTACCCCTGCAAGAACAAGACTCAGGCGGGTGCGAACATGCGCTTCCGGTTGAACCCGGAGCTGCACATCTCGGACAACCTGCGCATCTTGAGTCAGATTGATCTTCTGGACAATCTGGTGCTTGGCTCGACCCCGAATGGTTACGCCGTCGATTCCACCGGGGGCGTGTATCAGCGCAGCGGTTACGCTCCGCTCGGCGCCTTCGACAACACCCAGGAACCGCCGTCCGCCGGCGTCAACAGCCTCCGCGATTCCATTCGGGTGAAGCGGGTGTGGGGAGAGTACCTCACCCCCGTAGGCATGCTGCGCTTTGGCCGCATGCCCAGTCACTGGGGCTTGGGCATCCTCGCCAACGGTGGCGATGGGTACGACGATGACTATCAGTCAACGTCGGATCGCATCATGTTCCTCACGGGTCTGAAGTCGATCGACTTGTACCTGGCGGGGGCGTGGGACTTCGCCAACGAAGGAGCGACGAGCGAGACGCTAGGGAACCCAGAGGGTCAGCCCTACGACTTGGGGCAGCTGGACGATGTCGATCAGTACGTGTTCGTGCTCGTTCGCAAGACGAACCCAGAGCTTCAGAAGCTCCAGCTTGCGCAAGGCAAGCTAGTGCTCAACGGTGGCGCCTACGTCGTGCACCGCCGCCAGGTCCTGGCGAACGACCTTTCCGGAACCACTCCGAACGTCAACGCGTTGGACCGGTCGGCTGACGAACGCGCCAACAGCGGCTTCGTGCGTCGAGGCGCCATCGCATGGATCCCAGACTTCTGGGTCCAGCTGCTCTACAAGAAGTTCCGGTTCGAGGGCGAACTCGTCACGATCCAAGGTGACATCGAGAGCAACCAGGCAGCCGACGGCGGCTCCGCGCAGAGCATCAACATGTGGGGTCTGGCGACGGAACTGGAGCAGCGCCTCGTGGAGGATCGCCTTAGGCTTCAGTTCAAGTTTGGCTGGGCGAGCGGCGATCCTGACGTCAAGGGCATCAGCCCAATCGCGAAAGGCCTCCAGCCGCAGTTCGGGGACGACACGATCAGCACGTTCCGTTTTCACCCGAACTACAAGATCGACATGATTCTGAACCGCAACATCCTCAGCCGTGTTCAGGGGAGCTACTACTTCCGTCCCAGCGTCGACTACGATTTCATGCGCAAGCCGAGCGGACAGAAGTTGGGCGGCGGCGCAGCCGTGATCTGGACCCGGGCGAGTGAGTTCGTACAGACTCCGGGACACGCGCGCGACCTGGGCGTGGAACTCGATCTACGGCTCTATTTCCAGTCGAAGGACGGTTCCCTCAACGACGACCCGGAGAAGATGGGCGGCTTTTACACCATGCTCGAGTGGGGCGTACTCTTCCCCCTCGCAGGTTTGGGCTATCAAGAGCTGGAAGCGGACACGCTGCGAGACAGCCTGCAGAACTCCGGTGCGGCTGATACCAGCACGGCTCAGGCGCTCCGCTGGTACATGGGCATCATGTTCTGAGGTCCTTCTTTTTTGGGGGGGAGACGCGCATTGCGTGTGTTTTCCTCCCAACGAGGACCGGCGGCCAGGCTCGACCAGCGCACATCTCATTTACGCGCGGAAACCCAAGGTGGGCTTGTGTGGGTGCTCCACCCCACGGAACCCCTACGTCGGTCCAGGTTGGATCCCGGTGTACGAGAGTAGTGCAGCTGTGGGAGAAACTTGACCCAGGCGTGGGGAAATTACCTCGGGTTTTGGGGAGGCAGCGCTTAGGCTTACGTAACCTGGGCTGCGCCACGATCCCCTGCCGTTCGGGGCCCGTGAACCCCCACTCCACTGCACATTCCCCTCAACGTTCGTGAAGTTTCTCCGCCTATTTGCGCCTCTGTTGATGATTCTGTCGCTGAGCCTCGCGGCCTTTGCAGACAGCGATATCGACCGGCTTGCGGAGCGATTGCACAACGGGGGCGACTTTCGGGTGCGGGTCCAAGCGGCGCTCGAGCTAGGGAAGACCAAGAACACCGCGGCGCGACCACATCTGGAGGAGGCGCTCGACGACGGTAACGCAGCGGTGCGAGCTGCGGCAGCCGCTGCTCTGAAAGTGCTGGGAGACGCCGACGCGATCCCAGCGCTGAAGAAGCACCGAAAGGACAAGTCAGCCGCCGTCCGCAACGCCATCAAGACGGCCATCGACGCACTCCGGGACGCCCAGAAGGCCCGTCGAGAGAAGCCGAGAGTGCTCGTCAGCATCGGCAAGATGACGAACGGTAGTTCCGTGCGGTCGCGCTCGGTAATGAAGCAGCTCGCCTCCACCAGTCGAGAGAAGTTTGCTGCGCTACCCGGAGTGTTGCTCGAGAAGGACGGGGAGAAGGCAACCAAGAAGCTGCCACAGGTGCTGGTGAGCGGGCGTCTGGCTACGTTGAAGAAGCACAAGGAAGGCTCTCAGGTCGTGATGACCGTGAAGGTCGAATACATCGTTCACACGATGCCCGGGCGGTCGATCCGAGGGAAGATCTCCGGGAGCGCCACGGCTCGGGTCGCGGCAGACGAACTCAAGAGCAAGCGCGCGATGGCCCGCTTCCGTCGCGAGGTGCTGCTTGCTGCGATCGACAGCGCGATGAAGCGCGCCCCCGAGGCGCTGCTGGCAGCGACGAACGACTAACGATTTCGGTCGCTTCGTAACTCTCCGGGTCCATCGCTTGGGGGTTGGAGTGGGTGCGTCGAGTCGCTAGAAGGACTCGTGCCTCGAGTCCTGTTCGTTTCCAAGCCCATCGTTCCGCCGTTCCACGATGGGACGAAGTGCCTCGTGAGAGACGTTTCGCGTCATCTGGTGGCGTTTGAGCCCATGGTCATGGGCCAACCTGGGGTCTACGAACGTCCCGGAGTGTTGACGCTTCCGGTGTATCGCGGGGCTGGAGGCTACTCACCCCCATTCGCAGACAACGCGCGCGCCGCCTTTCATCTGGTGGCTCGCAGTGCCGCCGACGTATGGCATTTCGTATTCGCGCCGAATCCGCTGAGCAGCGGAGTCGGTCGAGTCGCCCGCAGGATACGCAGAGTGCCAACGGTTCAGACGGTTGCCTCACCCCCTCAGCGTTTCCGTGGAGCAGCGCGCTGGCTCTTTGGTGATATCGTCGTCGCTCAATCGCGGTGGACGGCCGACCGACTCATGGCGGAGCCAGGGGCTTCGGCGGTTGAGGTTATCCCTCCGTGCGTTGGGGACCTGGCGCCTGTATCTCCGTTGGCTGAGGCCCACCTCAGGGCGTCGCTGGATGTCCCGTCAGCCGCGCCACTATTCGTCTACCCGGGCGACTGGGAGACGAGCAGCGGAGCGGAGGTGGTCGCGGAGGCCGCCGAAGAAATCACCCGGAGTGTTCGCGATGCGTATGTGGTGTTCGCTTGCCGTCAGAAGTCACCGGCCGCCGTCCACATCCAAAGCGCGATGGAACGCAGGCTTCGAACACTCCGGGTGCGTTTTGCGGGCAAGCTAGAGTCAATTCTGCCCCTGATAGCGACCAGCACGGCCGTGCTTTTCCCCGTAGATGACCTTCGGGGGAAGGTGGACCTGCCAATCGTGTTGCTTGAGGCGATGAAGCTGGGCGTTCCGGTCGTGGTTGCGAGTGGTGGCCCGCTAGACGACTTGCGCGGCGTACATCGGGTTCCAGCGCTCGATCCGCAGGCGTTGGTGGAAGCCTGCATCAAGCTCTCAACCCTCCCGGAGTATCGCGATCGGCTCATTCACGAGGCAAGGTCCGAGGTGGCCGAGCGCTTTTCGGCCGAACGGGTGGCTCGAAAATACGAGCAGATGTACGAGCGCGCGCTGCGCTTGACGACCTGAAACGGCGGAATAGGGTCGTATCAATGAGTGATGAGGGCGCCCCGGAGAGCTTGCGGAGCGCATCTGCGTCCATGCCCGACTCCGGCGAGGCCATCGAATCGTTCCGAGGGTCGCTCTCGTCGTTCGACTCCGAGTTGCAACCCCAGGCCCTGATCGGGTCCATCGTCGCGGAGCGCTACCGCATCATCAAGCTCCTGGGAGAGGGGGGCATGGGGGCCGTGTATCTCGCGGAGCACGTGCACATGAAGAAGCCGTTCGCGGTGAAGGTGTTGCACCGCGAACTCACATCGATATCGGAGGTCGTGGCACGCTTCGAGCGCGAGGCCGTGGCCGCTGGTCTGATCGACCACCCAAACGTCGCGAAGGCGACGGACTTCGGGCGCCT
>JAUILJ010000355.1 GCA_030433055.1 Polyangia bacterium | reverse complement strand
CCGAGCGTGCGGGGGATGGGGGTGAGGTTGCAGCTCTTCACGGTGCCCGGCCAGGTCTACTACAACGCCACGCGCAAGCTGGTGCTGACGGGCGCCGACGGCGTGGTGCTGGTGGCGGACTCTCAGCGAGGGCGCCGGGACGCGAACCTGGAGTCGCTGGAAAACCTCCAAGAGAACCTCAAGGAGCATGGCCGCGTGCTGGCTGAGCTGCCCCTGGTGCTCCAGTACAACAAGCGCGATCTGCGCGACGTGCGGCCCGTCGAAGAGCTCGAGGCAGAGCTGAATCCGCGCGGAGTTCCCGCGTTCGAGACCGTGGCGACGTCAGGCCAGGGGGTGTTCGAGTCCCTCGACCGCATCACCCGCCTGGTGCTCGAAGATTTCGAGCGCCGCATGCCCGAGAGCAGCGAGGTGCCCCGATCGGCGCTCCAGGTGCCTGAGGGCGGCCTCACGGAGGCGCTGCGGCTGGCTGAATCGAGCCCGCAGGCGTCCCCCGAACGCTTCGACAGTGAGCAACCCACGGCGCTGAGCCAGCGCCTGCCGGAGATCAGATCCACCGATGGCGATGACGATGAGCTTCCGCGCCTCACCCATGCGCCGGACAGCATGTTGGGGGAGGACATGGCGCGCAGCGTCGCCGAGTTTGGAGCCCGCGGAGCGGGTCAAGACTCAGGCTCAGCCGCCGACGATCCTCCCCGGCTCAGGCGTCGCCGCGAGTTCGGCACCGTGCCGTCTCTCGACGCCGAGCTGGTCAAGAGCGGCGTTCAAAGCCGCGAGGAAAACACCCAGGCCGACTCCAGTCCCGGCTCGGGGAGCGTCGTCCCCATCGCTGCGTCGCCGATCTCGTCCCCGCCGGTGTCGTCGAGACCGAGCCGCCCGTCGAGCAGCCGCAGAGCGGGCCTCAGTCAGCGCCCTCTGGTGCCCGTCGTGGAAGAGCTGGACCTGCCACCGCCGTCGCTGCGCAATCCGCTGCCCAGCTTCAGCTATGCGGCGCTGTTCCCCAAGTCTCAGCACGGGGTGGTACGACAGCTCGAGGAGGCGCTCGCCGCCGGAGACACCGCGGACGCGGTGGAGCACGCCGAGCACCTGGTCACACGCACGTTCGCTGCTGCGGCGAACCTGGTGAGCCAGAAGGAGGCGCCGCGGGACCCTGCGGTGGTCGCGCTGATGCTCGGTCTCCAAGGCCAGCGCTACCTGGAGTTTCGCGCGATTGCGCGTGACGCCCGCTCCGGTGGCGCGCTACCCATCGAGGACGCGCTGGTCGCCTACGCGTTCGCGATCGAGGCTCGGCTCGCGTGGCGCCGGGTCGGCGGCTGAAATCTGCCGAAGAGCGCGCCCGCTGGATCACTGCGCTGAGTAGGTCACTGCGCTGAGTAGGTCACTGCGCTGAGTAGGTCACTGCGCTGAGTAGGTCACTGCGGGGGCAGGGACTGAGCGCCCTTGGCGCTGCCGGAGATGCTGAGCGGTGCTTGGGTGCTGCCTTCGATTTCGCCGACCCAGGTGCCCTGGACACCGGTGGGGCGCGCCTCGGAGTCGATCTCCGTGGCGGCAGCCGCGCTGAAGGTGAGGGTGGCTGGCGTGTCCCCCGAGGCGTCCCGTGCACGCTTGAACAGATGCGAGAGGCCCTCGCGACAGGCCAGGGCACCGCAGACTCCGTCACAGCCCTCGAAGAGCACGCCTTGGCCCGCCAGGCTGGCGCCGAGGCCATCGCAGTCGATCACCTCTGCCAGCGCTTCGGGTGCGGTCGCGGTGCCGCTCGCGCTGATGGCCTGTTGCTCCGCGGCGCTCACGACCAGGCGCGAGGGGAAGAAGTAGAAGCTCCCTCCAAGTAGCAGAGAGTCGTCGGGGTCAGCGCTCAGGCTCAGCTTGCCAATATCCGCAGGGAAACCTGCCTTGGCGGGCGCCAGGCCAGCGACCTCCTCCAGGTGCCAGGTGCCCCAGCCTGGGCTGCTGCCCACCGCCTGGAGCTTCCCGATCAACACCTGATCTCCGGAGAGCCGGGACGCGCTCGCTTCGAACCACTGATCGAGAGTCGAGCGCAGCACCTTCTCTGCGCCGCTTCCGATCCACGCAGCGACCTGCGCGTCCCATGCGCCACTGTCGCGACTGCTCTGGAAGAGCGCTGCATCCCCGCTGGGCAGGCTCTGTGCCATGGCGTCGAGCAGCGCGTCGATGTCCGACTCCGACTCGCCGAGCAGCGCCGCCTTGGCGCTCGCACGGGCGGTGTCCAGCCCCAGCTCCCAATCGTAGTTCAGGTCGTCGAGCCCCAAGGTCATGTCGAGTTCGGTCTCCGACAGCTGCAGCGGGCGGTTGATCACCTGGACAGCGACGGATTTGGTCTCGCCCGCCATCACACCAGCGAGGTCGCTGCAACCACCGGCGAACTGGCTGGCACGCAGCGTGACCGCCGAGTAGGTGCCCGCAGGTACGGAGTCGATCTCGATCGTTTGCCCTGGGGAAACAGTGGTCCAGAGCGCGCCATCGGGTGGTGGGTTGCCCGAGAGGTCGCTACAGCGCCTGCCGGGGTGGACACTCGCGGTCCAGCTGGTGACCTCGCGCCCACCCGAGTACTCCGGGGTGACCCGCAGGGTGCCGAAGCCTTGTTCTGACACCGAAACGGTCTTCGACGCGCTGACCTCGGTGCCTACCGCCGCGCGCACGTTGAAGCTCGTGACATGGCTCGGCGCGAACAGCGTCGTGGTGGCCACGCCGGAGCTGTCCGTGGTCACTTCAGTCGCGGCCAGGGACGCGTCGAGGGAGTCCCCCGTCAGGCTGAAGCGGACGCTGTGCTGTCCTTCCGGGCGCACCTGGACAGCGAGTTCGATGGCGACCAGGGGCGCGACCTCCAAGGTGCCTTCGTTCGAGAACTCGATGCTGGCGGCGCCTGTCTGACCAGCGCTGCCGCCAGAACCACCAGTTGCCGAGCCGTTGGCGCTGGAGTCTTCACTCGCTCCGCAGCCTGCCGCCACCGCGGCGCTCAAGGCGACCAGGGCCAAGGCCTTGAGGGGCGAAGAGCCCCAGCGGTCGGGCGCCAGTCGAGGCAGAGCGCCCTGGGGATGGGCATACTGGGTCGAATACTTCATCGTTCAGACTAAGGTAAGTAAGAGCCAGCTTAGCGCGGATCTCAGAAGCAGGCACAACGTGATATGCCTGAGGCTGATGGATTCCCTTCCGCCGCCTCCGACGCGCATCCTGGTGGTCGACGACGAACCTGGCCTGCGACAGATGTTGTCCATCCTGTTTCGGCGCGAGGGCTACGAGGTCGTCACCGCACCGGGCGTACAAGGGGCGAAAGAGGCGATTTCCCAGAGTCCTCGGCCATTTCCGGTGGTGCTGACGGACCTGGCGATGCCCGACGGCACCGGCCTCGAGGTGCTCGCAGCCGCCAAGCAGCGCAGCGAGGCCACCGAGGTCGTGCTGATCACCGCTCACTCCACGCTGGAGAACGCGATCGAGGCGATGCGCGGCGGGGCATATGACTGCATCACCAAGCCCTTCGAGCCCAAGGAGCTCGCCGCCCTGGTGGCAAAAGCTCTCGAAAAGAGCGAGCTGGTCACCGAAAACCGGCGGCTCCGCGCGCAGGTCGGCAGCAAGAGCGACAAGGCGCTGATCGGCAAGAGCCGCGCCATGCAGACGGTGCTCGATCTGGTGGAGCGCATCGCCAAGGCGCGGACCACGGTCCTGATCACGGGAGAGAGTGGCACTGGGAAGGAGCGCGTCGCCCGGGCGATCCACGATCGCTCGGACCGCGCGGATAAGCCCTTCCTGGTCGTCAACTGCGGTGCGCTTCCAGAAAACCTCATGGAAAGCGAGCTGTTTGGCCATGAAAAAGGCGCCTTCACCGGGGCCAGCGCGCGCCACCGTGGCCTGTTTCAGGAAGCCGGCGGCGGGACACTGCTGCTCGACGAAGTGGGGGAGCTGCCCCTGAGCCTCCAGGTGAAGTTGCTGCGGGTACTGCAGGAACGCCGCGTCCGCCCCGTTGGCTCCACCCAGGAAGTGGACGTCGACGTGCGGCTGCTCGCTGCGACCAATCGTGACGTCGAGGCGGACGTCTCGGGCGGGCGTTTCCGTCAGGATTTGTACTATCGGCTCAACGTGATCCGCATCGAGCTGCCTCCGCTGCGGGAGCGCCGGGAAGATCTCGCGCTGTTCGCCGAGCGCTTCGTCCGCCGCTTCGCCGAGGAAATGGGCAAGGACGTCATGGGCCTCACCCCCGACGCCCTCCGCGCGCTCGAACGCTACGAATTCCCCGGAAACGTGCGCGAACTCGAGAACGTGATGGAGCGCGCGGTGGCGCTTGCTCCTGGGCGCAGCATCGGGCTCGGTGATCTACCATCGGAGATCAGCGGCGCCGCAGGGGGATCGGCGACCAGCCTGGTGGAGCTGCCCGAGGGCGGCTGCAACCTGGACGACGTCGTAGGTGAAGTCGAACGGCGCCTGCTCTTGGCCGCGCTCGATCGCACCGGCGGCGTGCGCAAGCAGGCAGCGAAGCTCCTCGGAGTCAGCTTCCGCTCGCTCCGCTACCGCTTACAGAAGCACGCCATCAGCGGCGATTCGGCCGACGACGACGATCCCGACAGCGCGCCCCCCAGCGAGTCACTCGCCTAGAGTGGAACGCCGAGCGAGGCAGAGTCTGACGGTGACCAATCGCGCTCCGGCCTGACCTTTTTGCGGAGGCGATGTAGCAAGCAGACCTACCGATCCGCGCGGGCAAGTGGCCAAAGCCGCGGGATGACGGTTAAACTCAGGGCTCGCATCGGTCACGCACGGCTTGGAATGGCTCGTGCACGCCAGACCACGCAGCGGCCCTTCATGATCTTCCCGAGCCCCCTTCATCGCCTCCGTCGCGCTCAGCGCCTGCGGGGCTTCACCCTCATCGAGCTGATGGTCGTCGTCGTGCTCGTGGGCATTCTGGCGACCCTCGCGCTGGTCGCGATGCGGCGCTGGCTCATCACCAGCAAGTCCGTCGAGGCCATGCACGTGATCGAGGGGATCCGCGGTGGCGAGGAGCGCTTCCGGGCGGAGAACATGGTTTACCTGGACGTGAGCACGTCGGGCACGCTGTATCCCACCAACTCGCCGAACACCACGCGCTACAACTGGACGCAGTCTGGGCACACGGACGCGGCGCGCTGGAAGCTGCTCAACCCCACGGTGAGCACCTCGGTTCAACACGGATACATGGTGCGGGCCGGGCGAGCGCTGACTGCGCCGACGGCCGCGATGAGCCCTGGCGTTGCGGTGACGTGGCCGCCGGCGAACCAGATCAACGACGCCTGGTACGTGATTTACGCTCAGGGCGATTTGGATAACGACGGCACGCCCGCGCGGTATGCGACATCGAGCTTTACGAGTGAGATCGTGCGCGTGAACGAAGGCGAGTAGGGCGGGTTTGAAGGGGTCTCTCTTGGGGTGAGGGGCGGCAGGTGCCGGACGGGCTGGCGTTTGGGCGCCGCCGCAGTCCCGGTCGCCGCCGCAGTCCCGGTCGCCGCCGCAGTCCCGGTCGCCGCCGCAGTCCCGGTCGCCGCCGCAGTCCCGGTCGCCGGGATTTGTCACCGCCCCCGCGACGGGGGTGCCGCAAATTGTCGCCGCTCGGTCTGCAAGTTGAGGCACGCTGATGATCCGCCAACCCCTCGCTCTGGAGCTGAATCATGAACCCCTACGAAAACCGCGGAATCAGCGCTCGCCCCTGCCGATCCAGCCCAGCATCGACGATCTGGCACGGCAGGTGCTTTAGGGATGGTGCGCCAACGAGGGAGACCCCGACGGCGCAGGCGAAACCCATGAGCCTCCCCCTTCATCGTCAGTCTCGAGCCCGCGGTTTCACGCTGATCGAGATGATGGTGGTGGTGGTCATCGTCGGGATCCTCGCCACGCTGGCGGTGATCGGTGTCCGCAAATACATCCTGGCCTCCAAGTCGAACGAAGCGATCCACATGATCGGCTCAATCAAGGCAGCCCAGGAAGGCTACAAGGCGGAGACCTTTCAGTACCTCAACGCCTCGACGAACATCACCACTTTCTACCCGAAAGATCCTGGCGAGTATAAATCCGCCTGGAATAACCCGTCTCATCCAGACTTCAACAACTGGAACACCCTCGGGGTCGAGGCGGGTGGCCCCGTTCAGTTCGGCTACGCCTGTGTGGCTGGAGTTGGGGGGACGGACAACCCCCCCAGCGCTCTGGGAACCAAGACTACCGTGCCCATCCCCACAGCAAACGGGGAGCCCTGGTACGTGGTTCGGGCCAGCTCGGACTTCGACGGCGACAGCGTCGACTCGGTCTACATCAGCTCGAATTCCACATCGGAAATCTACTTCGAGGGCGAGGGCGAGTAGCTCCTCTCCCCCAAACACTCTGCCGGAAATCCGGCACCGCAATTAAAGGCGAGTAGCAGCACGCGGGGCTGTTGCGAGCGACACAAGCCCCGCGAGGAGAGATACGAACAATGATGATGAAAGCCCTTCGACACACCAAGCGTGGCTTCACCCTTATCGAGCTGATGATCGTCGTGGTCATCGTCGGTATCCTCGCGGCACTGGCCATCTACGGCGTCACCCGCTACATGAAGAACTCGAAGACGGCGGAAGCTCGCAACTCCCTTGGTCAGCTGGGCAAGGACGCGACTACCGCGTTCCAGCGTGAGACCATGAACCCCTCGGTCATGGCGCTTGAAGGCTCGACTGGTGTCGTCAACCGGCTGTGCGCGAGCGCCGCGGCCACCGTGCCGGACAACAAGTCCAAGATCGCGGGAGAGAAGTATCAGTCGAGCCCGGCCGAGTGGAACGCCGGCGACGCGCAGACCGGTTGGCAGTGCCTGAAGTTCTCGATGGACGCTCCCCAGTACTACATGTACGGCTACACGGCGACGGGCAACACCGGCGGCGCTGGCGACACCTTCAGTGCCACGGCTGAAGGCGACCTGGACGGAGACACCACCACCTCCATGTTCCGGCTGAACGGCGCCATCCAGGCCGTCAACAACGAGCGTGTGGTTACCATCGCTCCGAACATCGAAGAGGTGAACCCCGAGGAGTGAGTTCGACTCACCCAGGCGCCTCGCGGCGCTCCGGAGCCCCCGACCCATGGTCGGGGGCTTTTTGCTGTTCGGGGGAGGAGGACCGGGGGGCCAACAGCCCAGGTGCCGGCGGCTTGCGCAGAACGCGACGCTTATTTCCGTGAGGCACGGAGTGAATGGCGTGCCAACCGTCTGTGGAGGAAGGTCAACGGCGTTCAGGTAGAGACCGCGTCGGCCGCCGATGCTCAGGACCGGGTCTCGGACTACGGAGACTTTGCGTACGGATACGACGTCCGCGGCAACCTGCAGAGCAAGACCAATCAGTCGACTCACGACACCACGAGCTACGAGTACAACGCCCTAGGCTGGCTGAAGAAGGTGAGCTTCCAAGACGAGACGATCGTCGAGTACCAGTACGACGGGCTCGGGCGTCGCACGGTCAAGAAGGTAAACGGCCTAGTCAAGCGCCGCTACATCTGGAACACGGACCTAACGCTGGCCGCCGAGGTAGACGGCGCTGGTGTCGTCACTCGGTACGCCTACGGAGCCAAGCGAGTGCCCGAACTCGTGCAGAAGAATGGCGTCACCTACAAGGTGGTGAGCGACCAACTCGGCAGCATCCGCATGCTGGTCGACGTCGATACCGGCGACGTCGAGTTCGAGCGTCGCTACGACGAGTTTGGCCGTATCCTCGCGGAGTCCGGGACACAAGGCATCACCTCACTCGGCTTCGCGGGTGGTCTGTACGACGCGGACACCGACCTCG
>JAUILJ010000354.1 GCA_030433055.1 Polyangia bacterium | reverse complement strand
GAACTGAACGGATGCTGTTGCACCACCCGCTCCCCCGGAAGCGGCGCCTGCGGTGCCACCACCGCTGCTACCGCCCGTCGTGCTTCCAGCGTTTCCGCTGGCCCCACCGTTCATCGCCCCGGCAGTGCCCGCGCTGCCCCCCTGAGCGCTGCCCGAGCTGCCCCCGGTGCCGCTCGGGGTGTCATCGCTTCCACAGCCGACGCCGAGTAGGGCAAGCCCCAAGACTGAGAGAGTTCTACGCATCGTAATTTCCCCGTTTTCCGGTCTCCTGGACCGAGTAAGAAGTGAGAATTAGCGCTTCCTACATCTTAAAATTTGGAGGTGTCAACTTCGGCCCACTGGAGCGTCCTTCCGTGGATGTTTCATGCTCGCTGGCCGACTGAGCCGACCCGTACTCCACCGACGGGAGTCAGCGTGGAGCGCCTGAAAAGAGGATCCACCCTGTGCGGCGCGACGATTGCCCCGGGGTCGAGTCGCGCAGACAGCCCTGCCTCGCTCGCCTGGTCTATTACCGTGCGGAATAAGTCCTGGCTCGCACTCCTTCGTACATTGACCCAACCTAGGCGCAGGTCGCGTACGCCGGAGCAGGTGTGTTTCAACGCGGTTGCGGGAACGCCTGAGCCAGGCGCGTAGAGGTGGCTTCCATACGGACCCATGGCCAGGTCGCCGCTATCCAGATTCCGTGGGTAGCTACGCGATTGCCTCTAGCCATTAAAAGTAAGGCGTGGCACTTTCTAGTCTCACCCCTCTCGCGCTTCGTCCTCACGCGGCGCGCGGCGCACTCGTGTAGTCACCGGTGCGCGAGAAGACCACTCGACTGGAGGCGCTCGATGAAGAAGCTAGCGGTGCTGTTGGGACTCCTGAGCTGTGGCTTGGCCACGCAGGCCGCGTCCGCGCAAGTGCGCGACCCGCTTGGACCGTGGGAGGTGCTGGGACCTGACTATCAGGCGACCGACCCCCTCGACCTGTCGAGCTACGAGTGGGAGTACTTCACGATTCAGAATGAGGACGACAGCTTCGTGGGTATCGTTGGATACGTCCTCGCAGATCCTCGGGGATCTGGAGCCAGTGGGCTCGCATTGGTCCCCGCTGGTGGCAACGTCGCCGTCGCTGGCATGCGCCCCGGTCAGTCGGCGAGTGCGGAGTTCCTCACCTTCGGTCTGGCCAATACCTTCGCTTCAAGCGCCGAGAAGGTGATGTATGTCTCGGATCCCGGCTCTGGCCACTTCGCGAATATCGAGCCCGCACCTGGCGCGACCAGCGCCAACCCAGCGCTCGCGCTGACTGGCCGCAGCGCGGGCTATGAGTGGGATCTGGTCGTCACTCCAGACTTCGAAGAGTACCTGCCGCTGAAAGAGGCGGGCCCCGACGCAGCATTCTCTGCGGTGCGGGGAGACGACGTGGGGCTGCTCGCGGGAGAGCACTGGACGGTGGATGCGGTGTGGCCGAGGACCCACGTCGCGGGCACGATGATCGAGCGCGCCACGGGGCAGATCATTCCGATCAACGCGAAGGGGTACCGTGAGAACTCGTACGGGCGCTACCTGTTGTCGCTGGATGGCTGGGATTTCGCGGTGTTCAGCGACACCAGCAAGCGAGTCCAGACCATGTTTCAGACGTATCACCGCTCGACGGCCATCGACTACTTCGACATCGCGTTTCCTGACGAAAACGGTGACCCTAGGAACGTCCGCTTCCGCCCGAGCCGGGGCGAGCTTGGCTGGTACCACCCCAACTGGACCTTCGACAAGCGCGCGAAGCAATGCGTGCCCGAGCGTACCTGGATGATCGCTGACAACGGAGAGTACCGCGTGGAGCTGAGCGTCGACATGAGCGCCGCGGCAACGGTGCCCTACGCACCCTTCGTGGACGACTCGACCATCGGGACGACTGTGTTCTTCATCATGGAGCAGTTCCCCACGCTCAACGGCGTGATCCGTCGCGCGGACACGGGGCAGGTGATCACGAGCTTTGCGGGCAGGGCGGGGGGTGAGTTTGCCTTCCACAAGAGCCTGTTCAGCAACCGCTCGGACTTTGGGTGCTGGCTATCCTTCGCGCCGGTTTATCAGCACGCGTTCCCCCACTGACTCAAGCTTCGAGACGTCGTCCGCGTCAGCGCCAGCTGGCGCGGATGTCGACGTCGAAGAGCGCGTGCTCCTGGTACTCGACCTCGCGGCGTAGGTCGAGGTGCTTCAGAGTTCCCTCGACGACGCCCACATGAAATGCCGTGGGGAAATTGCAGACATTCTCGAGTCGCAGCACGCCAGAGGTGCCGTTTACCTCCAGCGCCGTTGCGCTGCCGTGACTCGCCGCGACCGCGTAACCCTTGGCCGCCAAGCGCAAGAGCTGTTGAGGATCTCGCCCCACCACACCAAACAGCACGCGACCGATCATGTGCTCGAGGAACATCGGGAACACGCAGTGGCCGAGCCGACGCAGCCCCTCGCGCAGTGGAGTCTTCGGGAACAGCGCGGCGCAAGCGTCCACCTCGAGCTTGAGCAGGTCGATGTAGGGGTAGTCCTTGAACGCGCGGTACGTTGGTTCGGCCGTGGCCACCTGGCTGAGCTTGCCCGCCTTCTTCAGCTCCCGCTGTACCATGGAGAAAAACATGCCTTTGGCGGTCGCCAGCGGCGACGCCTTGTCCATGTACACCTGCGGGTCGAGCGGTGCGTTCCAGTCAGGGGCGTGGAAGGTCATGCGGGGGGCACGGGAAGGATGCCACAGGTCGGGTTTCGGGGCAGCGTCGAAGTCTTACCGAGCCGTCTTACCGAGCCGTCTTACCGAGCCGTCTTACCGAGCAGTGTGCGCGCGATCACCATGCGCTGGATCTCTGACGTTCCCTCCACGATGCGCAGCACGCGCAGCGATCGGAAGTAGCGTTCGGTGGGGCAATCCTTCATCCAGCCCATGCCGCCGTGGATCTGCAGTACTCGGTCACACACGCGGTTCACCATCTCGGTCGCGTAGAGTTTGCACATGGAAAGTTCGCGGGTGGGATCCTGGGTGCCCGAGTCGACCAGCCACGAGGTGTGATAGACCATGTTGCGAGCGGCGTAGATCTCGGTGGCGCTGTCCGCGAGCATCCACTGCACGCCCTGACGCGCGCCGATCGGCTGGCCGAAGGCGTGGCGTTGCCCGGCGTAATCAACGCCAAGGCTGAGCAGATAGTCCGCGACGCCGACGCAGTTCGCGGCGATTTGCAGCCTTCCGATCCCCAGGAATGTCATCGCCGTGAGGAACGCCATGCCTTCTTGGCCCACCAGGTTCTTCGCTGGCACCTCGGCGTCTTCGAAGATGATCTCCGTCTGACCTTCAAAGCCGGCCATCGCGCGGTGGGGGCGACCGACTTTGTACATGCCCGGCTCGACGATGAACGCGCTGATCCCGCCCTTGGCTCCCTTGCTCGGGTCGTTCGTCGCGAACACCACACCCCAGTCGGCGTGCTTGCCGTTGGTGATGAAGTGCTTGGTGCCGTTCAGGATCCATTTGTCGCCTCGCTTTTCCGCGCGGGTAGCGATGTGTTGGGCATCGGAACCCGCCCCGGGCTCGCTGAGCATGAAGCACGCGCTGGTTTCTCCCGCGATGAGCGGTGTCAGATACTCTTCGCGTTGCGCCGCGTTGAACATCAGGTGCATCGGCGAGGGGCCCTCGGGGCCCGCGATTGCGTAGCTCGCCAGGAAGCTCCCGCTGCGTCCGCAGGCCTCGCGCAGGATCGAAGACTGCAAGTTCGAGAAGCCGCCGCCACCCACCTCCTCGGGCATGTGGTGGGAGTAAAAGCCGAGCTCCGCCGACTTCTTGCGCACGCGCTTCACGATCTCCTCGGGGATCCCGGCGTCGGGATCGAGCTTCTCCTTCTCCTCCAGCCCGATGAGCTCCTCTTTCACCCAGCGGTTGAAGGCGTCTCGGACGGCGCGGGTCTCTTCGTTCAGCGTGAAGTCCATACCGCTTCATAACGCGGGTGCTTCGGCGCGCATACTGCGGGCTTGCGACCGCCCGCCCCTCGTGTGAGATGCAGGCGGTGCGTTGGGCATCACCACCCCAAACCGAGCGTGAGCTGCTGAGCCGCGCCGAGGCGCTGGCAGGTCAAAATCTGACAGCCCTGGCGCGGAGCTGCGATACGCAGGCGCCGCCGGATCTGCGCCGCCACAAGGGTTGGGTCGGGAGCTTGATGGAGGCGCTGCTCGGCGCGAGCGCGGGCTCCAAGGCAGATGCTGACTTCCCTCAGCTCGGCGTCGAGTTGAAGACGCTACCGGTGGACGGGCGTGGCGTACCCTGCGAATCCACGTTCGTGACCAGCATCCCGTTGCTCGAGATCGGCGACGTCGAATTCGAACAGTCACGGGTGGTACGCAAGTTGTCCCGAGTTCTCTGGGTACCGGTTCAAGGGGAACGCAGCATCCCGCTCGCGACGCGGGTGGTGGGTGCGCCGCTGCTGTGGAGTCCGAGTGCCGAGCAGCTGCAGGCGCTGCGCGATGACTGGGAGGAGTTGTGTCTGTATATCGCCCGCGGCGAGGTCGAGGCGATCACAGGTCACCTCGGCAAGTACCTCCAGGTGCGACCCAAGGCCGCCCACGGCGGCGTACGCCGAGTCGCCCACGACGCGGACGGAGCGCGGCTCCTGGCCAATCCGAAGGGCTTCTACCTGCGGACGCGTTTCACCGCGGAGATCCTGCGCGAGCACTACCACCTGCCTGGCCGCCGTCCATGAGCGCGATTCGCGGCGCCGGTGGGGACGCTGGGACGGAAACAGCCACAACGCTGAAACCGGACCGTTCTCGCGTGCGTAGGGCCGAGCGATGAAGCTATCCGCCGGCCAGAAAGCGCCCGAGTTCTTCGCCAGCACCTGGGACGATCAGCCGGTCGAGCTCAAAGCCCTGAGGGGTAAGCCCCTGTGGCTCGCGTTCTTCCGCTACGCCGCTTGTCCGCTATGCAACCTGCGGGTGCATCAGATGATTCAGCGTCACGAGAGTTACCGTGCTCGTGGGCTGCAGGTGCTCGCGGTGTTCCAGTCGCCGGCTGACAAGATGAAAGAGTACGTCGGCAAGCAAGCGCCGCCGTTTCCGTTGATCGCGGATCCGGATGAGGGCCTGTACGCGCGCTACGGTCTGGGCAAGTCGTTGCTTGGCTTCGCCGCGCCGCGCAACCTCGCCAAGGCCATGGAAGCCGCCCGCGCGGGCTTCATGCCCGGCGTACCCGACGGTACTGTCACCCGGCTCCCCGCCGACTTCCTGATCGACCCCAGCGGCGTGATCCACGAGGTGTTCTACGCCCCCGAGATCGGCGAGCACATCCCCTTCGAGCGGGTGGAAGCGTTCGTCGAGGGTCAGGCAGAGCGGCCATCCGAACAGCCTGTCCCCTAGAGCGTATTACTGCCCTGCGGAATCAAGCTTTGAGAGCGTGATGCGCTCGACATCTCCGGGTCGACTGCCGTCTACGAGGCCGCGCACCACTAGCTCCAGCTCCGTACCCCGTTCCCTAGCCAACACGTAGTTCATGGGGCGCGGTCCGCGGTACGCCGGTGGCAGCGGGCTGTCGCGCAGCTCGAGCTGCTCCGGGCGGGGCCCGCCACCGCCCGCCGTGACGATGAACGCCTTGTCCCCCCGCGCTCCGCGCTCTCCGCCGCGCAGCCCAAAACGCTCGTAGCCGTGCGCGTGACCGCTGAACCACGCGCGGGCCTTCGAGTGGCTGAGGAAGCTGGGTACCAGATCGGCGTGCAGGCGCCGCTCCGGATGCCCCCAGGGACCCAGGGAGTACACGGGGTGATGCGAGAACACCAGCACGTGGTGGATCGCAGGATCCGCCTCGAAGCGCTCGAGTTCCGCCTCGAAGAAGCGGCGCTGCTGCGCCCAGCGCTGCTCGAACAGGCGCTGGAGTACACTCCCGTGTCGTTCGCCCTTCAATTGGTGCCGTGAGGAAATAAAAAGGTTGCTGTCGAGCAGCACCAGCCCGATGTGACCCAGGCGCCTGGAGTAGTAGCGCCGTCGAGCAAGTCCCTGGAATCGCGCGCTCAGCTGGGCTTCGGTCCTGCGCTCTGAGGTCAACCACCAGTATTCGTGGTTACCCCACATCGGGAGCACGGGCGTGGAGCGCGGTAGCTTCGAGAACAACCCATCGAACCACTCCCAGTCGGCGTTGGAGCCACCGTCGAACACCAGGTCCCCCACCAGCACCAGCGCCGCCGGGTCCTGAGCCACGAGGTCTGCGACCAACGCTGGTTGCCTGTCCGTGTTGTCTTCGCGCCCGAGCACATAGCGCTCGAAGAACGACGTGCGCTGTGTATCCCCGAGGATCGCAAGGGCGCCGACCCTGCCCTCGAGCGCCTCCTGTCGCGCGTCGAACGCGGGCACCCGCGGAGGAGCAACGGCACAGCCTAGAGCCAACACAGCCGAGAGCCACCAAGCCTTTCCGATGGACCTGCCTAGGCGTTGCCTTGCAGCTCGCGCACCCGATCCACCACCCGCATCAGCTGGCGCATGCACGGTTCGCAGTCTCGCCCACAACAACTCCGCCACGCATCATCCTTGCGCTCCAGCAACTCCTCCACATAGCCCACGTACAGCTCATCCAGCATGTTTTCCCGCATGGCTTGCTGGATCAGCGGCTTGAGATCCTCCGCCTGCGAGGGGGTTCGGGGGTGAGGGTCGAGTCGTTGCATGGCCCTTCGGTGATGTAAGGCGTAGCACGCCGAACGCCCAGGCGGCGCCATGGCTGCGCTGACAACCAAGCTTTGCTAGATTGCTGCGGAGGCACGTTTGGCCAACATCGGGTACATCCAGGTCGTTCGACACTGCAACCACTTCTGTGGCTTCTGCTCCAATCCTACGACTCCATACACCCACACCTTCGACAGCATGAAGGTGCTGGTCGACGACTTCGTCAAGCGCGGCTACTTCGGAGTGATTCTGACTGGCGGGGAACCGACGCTGCACCCCGAGCTGCCACGCATCTGCGAGTACGCCCGCAACAGCGGGCTGCACGTGCGCATGATCACCAACGGCTCCCGCCTGGCGGATCCAGACTTCGCTCGACAGATGGGCGATGCTGGGCTGCAGCTGGTGCACGTGTCCGTCTACAGTGTGCGCCCTGAGGTGGAGTCGGTGTTGCGAGGCATGGAGGGCACACTGCCCAAAGCCTTCGCTGCCGTACGGAACGCGAACGACCACGGCGTCGAGGTGAACATCAACTGCGTGATCAACAAGCTCAACGCTGACCACCTCCACGAAAATATCCAGTACTGGCTCGAGAATCATCCCTACATTCGTCACTTCGTGTGGAACAATCTGGACCCCTCGATGGGCCGTGCGGAGGTGAATCAAGCCCAGTTTACGCCTCGCTTGCGCGATTTCGAGGTCAGCCTGTTCAAGGCGCTCCGGCTCCTGCATCGTAGCGGTAGAGCTTTCCGTGTGGAAAAAGTGCCGCTGTGCTACATGACGGAGTTCGCCTGGGCGAGCACTGAGACGCGGAAGATAGTCAAGGGCGAAGAGCGCATCGTGCACTTCCTCGACCAGAAACAGACCGTGCGTCAGACGGACTGGGAACACATCTACTCCGACGAGTGTGGCCACTGCAGCCTGCGCACAATCTGTGGTGGGCTCTTCGATCGTGGCAATGGCTACGATCCCGCCGAGCTAGCGCCTGTGTTCGTCGACCGAGATCAGGTCGTGTTGCGGATCCTGAAGGACGAGAGCGATCCGAGCTTTCGCTTCACCTCCCTCGAGGATTGGAAGCGAGACTTCGACGCGCGCTGCGAGGAGACCCTCGCCGGGGAGCACACGCGGCGCCCCCACGGCTCCGAGC
>JAUILJ010000353.1 GCA_030433055.1 Polyangia bacterium | reverse complement strand
CCTTCACGGTGGCTTCGCCCTGAGCGAGCCGCGCCAGGATGGCGCGCCGCGTGGGATCCGCCAGGGCCGCGAAGGTCGTGCTCAGAGGGTCCGCCTCCACCTTCACATCCCCGGCAAATAGGCTGCGAGCTTGTCGAGAGTCTGATAGCCGAGCTCCACTGCTCCGAAAGCCACCTTCTGATCGCGCAGCGCCCGCGTCGGGTGAAGCTGGCGCAGCGTCACCACCGTCTTGCTGTTGCTCTGCTCGTCGAAGGTCACGATCACCCGGAAGCGTTCGGGGTCATCGTCGCGATCGTGACCGTGATCGAACGCCAGGCGCTCGGGTCGCTCCACCTCCAGAAAGACCATGCGGTTGTCGTAGCGCGTGCCGTCAGGGCCCTGGAACTCGAAGCGCCACCTGCCGCCCACGCGGAGGTCGATCGCCTGCGTCGTCAGGCGGAAGCCCTTCGGTCCGAACCAGCGAACGACGTGCTCGGGATCCGTCCAGGCGTCGAACACCAGCTCTCGCGGCGCGTCGAACACCCGCGTGATCACGATCTCCCGGTTCAGATCCCACTCTGCGTCAATTGCTTGCTTCATCTGCTGTCTCCTGTTCCTTTCATCTCAATTAACCCGCAAGTTAATTAACCTGCGAGTTAAATGCGATCGAAAGGGCGCTGTGTCAAGCGGGTTCAGCGTGTCTAAGGCTCGACGTCCTTCAGCGGGGGAGGATCGTGCAGGGTGGTCTCCCACTCTGCGTAGGGTGGGCTCACGACGAACTCGGCGTCGCAATACGCGCGCAAGGAGTCCGTCGCTCGTTTCTCCGCGTACTTCGCGTTCAGCACCGTCCCGTCCTCGTCAAGCTCGAGCACGTTCACATAGATGGCGAACACCATCTCGATGGCGCTCGGCTCCTCGCCATACAAGGAGAGGTAGTCGATCCCCTCGAGGGTGTCCTGAGTGCCGCTGGCCATGAAGTACGCGAAGGTGCGCAGGGCCCCGGAGAAGCTACTGCTCAGTTTCATGGGAACATCGTGCGCCATTGTTCGCTCCACGCGAAGCGTGGGCCGTCTCCTGGGTCGTGCGCGGCGCGCAGGTGATGAGCGGCGATTCGTGTCAGCGACGCCCTGCCGTGCAGTGGCCAGAGGTGCTAGACGCGCCGCATGGGACTCTTGACCTTCAGCATCAACGTCACCCTGGACGGCTGCGTCGACCACCAGGAGGGGATCGCCGACGACGAGACACACGCCTTCTTCACCCAGCTCATGGACTCGGCCGGCGCGATGCTGTGGGGCCGCGTCACCTACGAGATGATGGAGAGCTACTGGCCCGCGGTCGCGCGCGGCGACGAGCAAGCGCCACCGGCCCTGCGCGAGTGGGCGGTCAAGCTGGAGGCGAAGCCCAAGTACGTGGCGTCATCGACGCGAAGCGACTTCCCGTGGACCAACAGCCACCCCATCGTCGGCGACCTCGGCATAGGTGTGCAGAAGCTCAAGGACGCGACGCCAGCCGGAGTGCTCCTCGGAAGCGGCAAGCTCGCAACCGACCTCGACCGGCTCGATCTGATCGACGAGTACCGGTTCCTCGTCCACCCCAGGATCGCTGGCCACGGCCCGACCCTGTACCAGAGCGGACTACCCAGCGCGCGTCGCCTCGACCTGGTCTCGACGAAGCCGCTCCGCTGCGGCGCGGTCGCCATGCACTACCGACGCGCGCGCTGATCCGTGGCGCCGAGCACGTGTAGCAAGGACCACGCGCCGCACGAACCTGAGCAGCGCCCCGCGTCTGCGTCGGATCTGCCGGGTTTCGTGCGGCTTTCGCAGGGCACCAACACGAGCTGACGCAAACGTGGTCGTGCCCTACTTTTCCGCAGCGAAAAGGAAGGCAAGACACATGCAGCTATCGATTGAACAGACGCGCTGGCTTCTCAAAGTTCTTCAGCCAGAGAAGACCCTCGGCTCACTCCCGGGAGCGGCACACCTGTCGGAGGCTGTCCGCGCTGCGCTGATCGGACTCCCCGCTGACGTGTACGCGACGGAGCAGGCGCGAATGCTGGAGAGTGCGAAGCGAGCGGCGAGCGAGCTGGCGTCCGAGGCTGACGTCGCCGCAATGCTCGATCGACTCCCGGTGAAGCAGGGCACACGCGTCGTCGTGTTCGGCGACAGCCACACGTCGGACCCGCAGTCTTGGGCGGTGATTCTGAAGGCACTGTTGGCTCCCCGTGGCGTGTCCGTAGCGATCGACGCCGTCCCCGGAGACACGACGACGCATGGTCTGATTCGCATCGGCCCGATCGTCTCGCAGCAGCCCGACTGGGTCGTGTTCATGATCGGCACGAACGACGCGCGCACCCAAGGCCCGAACCCGACGAAGACGCTGGTCGATCAACAAGAATCCGCGCGGAATCTCTACGAGCTACACCAGCGCGTCACACGGGAGACGCAGGCGCGGTGCCTGTGGCTCACGCCTCCGGCGGTGAATGAGGAGCGCGTCGCGAGCCACTGGGGCCTGTCGCGCTTCGGGGTCCGCTTCCGGAACGAGCACGTCGCACGAGTCGCTGCAGCCGTTCGAGACATCGGCGCTCCCACGATCGACCTCTTCTCGATGCTTGGCGCACCACCCGCCCCTGAGCTGCTTTCGGACGACGGTCTCCACCTCGCGCCGGCGGGTCAGAAGCGCCTCGCGTTCGAGGTCATTCGGGGCTGGAGCGAAGTCTCGTAACAGCCTTCAGGCGGTCCGGCAGGACTCGAGGCACGTGAGGACTGTCTCCACGGTCTCCGCTTTCACCGTCGCTATCCCAATCGGGTGAGGGCGCTGCGAGATGCCGTGCACCAGGGCTTCGATCACGTTGGGCAGGACGAACAGCATCCGCTCCGAACTGGTCACGCGCTCGAAGGTCGCACGCAGTGCCCGGCGGAAACCCGAGGGCCCCTCGGGCACGTGCTCCGCCACGAGCTCGTGGAGCTCGGGCTCGACTGCGTGAACATCCACCAGCCCTTCCACCAGCGCGCGGGTGAACTTCTCGAGCGTCCCCGAGCGCTCGACCATCACGCGCTCGATCACCTGGTGAACCGCCTCGACATGTCGCTCGTGCAGTGCGCTGAAGATCGCCTGCTTGTGCGGGAAGTACTGATAGAGCGAACCGATACTCACACCCGCCGCTTCAGCAATGCGGTTCGTGGTGAGGGCATGAACCCCTTCACGGCGAACTACTCGAGGGACCGCCTCGAGCACCGCGCGCACGGTTTCCCGGGACCGACCCTGACGAGGCGCACGTCGCATCCGCTCGTCAGTCTTCACACTCATGGGCCGGACCCTAGCACCGCGGAGCGGAAGCCGCTTTGCCGTGAAGACGCGGAGCACGAGCCGCTTCGCGCCCGGGACACGGAGCGCGGCGGCTCAAAGAGCGGGGAAGCAGCACATGGAGAAGCGCAGGGGTGAAGCAAGCCATTGGCGGTGGTAATGCCGGTGCCATGGAACTCGGAGTCTTCTCTATCAGCTTGGCCGTCAAGGACCTGTCCCGTTCGCGAGCCTTCTACGAGAAGCTCGGCTTCTCGATGTCGGGCGGCGATGGCGAGGCGTGGGCAATCCTGGTCAACGGCGACACGGTGATCGGTCTCTTCCAGGGCATGTTCGAGAAGAACATGCTCACCTTCAATCCGGGCTGGAGCGGCCCAGGCCGATCCAAGGAGGACTTCACCGATGTGCGCGAGCTCTGCAAGGCGCTCGAAGCCGCAGGGATCGAGCCGACGTCGAAACAGCTCGACGGTGACTCCGGTCCGGGACACATCACTCTGGAAGATCCCGACGGCAACCCGATCCTGATCGATCAACACGTGTAGCCCCTGTGCCCGGTCAATCAGCACCGGGATCCGACCGTTTGGGTTAACCGTCGCGCGCTCGGAGCGACGTGGGCTAAAGTGCTGGCATGAGCGAAGAAGACCTGGCTGCGGGCTTCGCCGCCAGCGTAGATGGCCTGGATCACCGTGAACGCGTCGCGCGTTGCGTCGAGCTGGGGCGACTGGCCAGGAGCGATAACCGCGCGGCAACGCTCGTCGAGCAGCTCGCTGCGAGTTCCAGCAGCTACCTGCGCAGCCTGGCCCTGGCGAGCAGCTACGGCAGCGCCAGCAGTGAGCAAGTCCTGGCCGCCGTTCGAGGTCCTTCCCAAGTGCTGCGCAAGCGCGCGCTGAAGCTTGCCCTGCATGTGTGCGACGACCCCGGGCTAAGCGTGTGCTTGGATCATGCCCCAGCCGGAGCGCGAAAGACCCTGCTGCTCAAGCTGCGCCGCCACGGGCGCGGCGCAGCTGTGGACACCTGGCTGCGCGGAGTGTGGTCGGCGCAAGACCCAGAGCAGCAACGACTCGACCTGCTCGGCTACGCATCGCCAGAGCTGGTCAGCGATCTGCTCGCGTCAGGTGACACAGACGCCGCGCTGAACCGCCTCACCCCTCACGGCTGGGGGCGCCTGGCGCGCTTCCACGGCGTGCGGGTGGCAGCCTTGCTCAATCAAGCCCTGGATCAGGCGAAGGGCGGCATCGATCCGCGGCTGCGTTGGCGCATGACCGCCGTGCTCCCGGAGTTGGCTGAGCACGCGGGCGAACAGGCCATCGCCCTGGTGGGCCGCCTGATGACCTTCGAGCAAGCGCCTGGATACTGGCTGGGGGCGAGCATCCAGCAGCTCGCAAAACGCTTCCCCGTGGCACTGTTCGACGAACTGAAGCGGCTCCACGAGGCGACGCGCCCGGTGCCCGCGCCCGGCGCGTTCGGCGCGGTGCGCTTCACCAGCCTGGCCGCGCGCCTGGGCAGCGAGCGGCTGTGCTACTTGATCCGCCACGCCCCGACTACCCTGAGCGACGACCCGAAGCGCGGCAAACGCTGGTACCTGAGCCTGCCGCCCGATGAACGCCAGCAAGTCTTGAACACCTGGCTCGAGAGCATTTCCAGAGCCGGTGTCCAGCGCAGCTGGGGCGGCTTCTTGTTTCGCTACCTGGAGGCAACGCACCCCCGGCGCGACGAGGCCTTTCGGCGCTGGAGCGCTGCGGCTCGCAACGTGCATGGCGTGATCTCCATCGCCCAAGTCGCGCACCTCCCCCCCGACCTGCAACAACGCGAGGCCACCCGCCACCTGGACGCCTGCGACTACCTGCAGACACGGCCGCGGGAGCGCATTCAGTACGCGCGCTTCCTAGCTCCCGACGCCGCCAAGCAAGTCGTCGCGCCGTGGCTTGGCCACCCTGAAGGCGAAGAGCGTGGTTACGCATTGCGGGCGCTGATCGCCGCCGCCGAGTTCAATCCAGGCTCCACCAGGCTCGCCCTCGATCTCGTTTCCGCGCGGCGATTCGAGCAGGACCCGGTGCGCGGCGTGATGCTCGCTGGCCTCGCGGATCTACCGCGGCGCTGCTTTGGCGCCGAACACCTAGCGCAGCTGGGTGAGATCATCGACCACGCGCTGGACGCCGCAGACCTGTCACCGGGCACGAGCTTCCACCTGGACCGACTGATCACCAGCCTGTTCCGACTGGACGCGGCTTGGGCCGCCCAGAACCTCAGCCGCTTGCTCAAGATCCGCGGCAGCGTCTCCAGCCTGGGTCTCTTGGTGGGGGTGGCGCGCGCCGATCTCGCAGCGCTCGAGCCAGCCATCTGTGATCTCATGGGCACCTGGGCGACCCAGGAGCGCGCTGGCGCCCTGGCCTGGCTAGCGCTCAGCGCGGGTCCCCGGCTCCGTGAGATGCCTTCTGTGCTGGAGGCCATGCGAGCGCTCGCGCGGAGCGTACCTCTGCTCGGCGTGGTGACGACCTTGCTCGCCCAAGTGCGCCGCGCAGATCCCAAGGCCTTCTCCGAGCTGGCAGATGAGCTGCTCGCGAAGGACGAGACCTTCATCGCGGCCCCCAGCATCGCAGACTTCGTGGCCACTCAGCGCCAGAGTCGCTTGCGAGGCTTCCTCGGCGAGCGCCCGCTGCAGGGGCGCTTCTCCAGCGAGCGGACGCGCTGGGTGATCCACTTCCGACTGGGGCATGGCAGCTGGACAGCCAGCGACCAATGTACCCGCGCGGCAGCGCTCGAGGCGATCCTGGCAGACACCGAGCGCGACGTGCCCACCCTGCGTAGCTGCCTGGACCAGCTCACGCGCCTGGCCTTCGCGCCGAGCCAGCTGTTGATCCGCTTCGCCAGCGATCCGAGGGCGCCGCTACGTGAGATGGCGGTGCGCGCGCTGCCCCACCTCGACGACGGCAGCGGCCTCGCGGCGCTTCAAGAGTGCCTCGGCGACGATCGCGCGCGCTGGGCAATCTACGCCTGGCGCAAGCAGCTCTTGGCGCTGCCGCGCAGCGAGGTGGTGGAGATGCTGAGGCGGGTGCCGCTCAAGCAAGTCACCGTCGCCAAGGAGGTGATCCGGCTGCTCGGTGACTACGCGGGTGAAGCCGGGCTGCAGCTCTTGCTGGGGTACGACCGCAGTTCGCTCCACCGCGACGTGCACCTCGCGCTGCTACGGGCGCTGTGGCCCCACCTCGATCGCGAGGAGGCGTGGCAGGTGTGGGAAGAGGCAGCCGACAGCTCGGACTGGGTGCTGGCGAGTCGCCTCGCGGAGATCCCCACCGCGCGCCTCAGCGCCGAGAGCGAAGCGCGCATCACCCGGTTGTTCAGCAAGCTGCTGCGGCGCCCGGAGCTCGACGCCCGCTTGGCGCTCCTGGGCCGCGCCGCCTACATCCCGCTGGTCGATCGCGAGCGGGTGCTCTGGAACGCCTGCGCCGCGGGGCTCAGCGCCGAGCAACCTGAGGAGGCCGTGGCGGCGTTCAACGCCTGCATGCATCGCATGCAGGGCCGTGAGAGCGAGCAGCTCGCGCGGGCGCTGCTGCAGTTGACCGAGGTCACCTCCAAGCGTCGTATCCTCGCGGCACTACTAGACGTACTACCCAACCACCTGGGCCCGTACGCCGGCAAGGCCCGCACCGACGTCGGCAAGCACGTGCTGACGGGCCTGATCGCCGATCCGCTCCTGGCCCCTCAGGCCATTCGCCTGGCAGGCACACTGTATGACTTCCGACGGTTAAGCGAGCTGCTCACGTCACTGTCGGACCAGAAGCTGCTGCACTTCGACAGCATGGAGGCCGCACTGAGCGCGGTGCGCCACGCGGTGCATCCGTCACAGATCGAGGGCTTGCTCGCCAGCTCAAAGGACCCGCGGCTGCGGCGCATAGCCTTGGAAGCCCTGCTCGCGACCTCCAAGCCAAAGCGTGGCTGGGGCAAAGAGCAGCGCGAGCGCCTCGCGGTCTATCAGGCGGACGAGGATCCGTTGGTAGCGAGCCGCGCCGCGTGGGTGGTGCCGCGGTAGCGCGCCCGGCTACTGTCGCAGGATGCTCTCTAGCTTTTTCCCCCTGGCAAGCTCGTCCACCAGCTTGTCGAGATAGCGGATCTTCTGCATCAGCGGATCAGCGACGTCTTCGACGCGCACGCCGCAGACGACCCCCGTGATGAGATCAGCCTTCGGGTTCCAGCGAGGGGCGGCGCCAAAGAACGCCTCGAAGTCGACCTTCTGATCGATCGCGCGCTGGAGCGCCTTGCCGCGATAGCCCGTGAGCCAGGCGATCACCTCGTCGACCTCCTGCTGGGTCCGACCCTTCTTCGCAACCTTCTTCACGTAGAGCGGATACACGCTCGCGAACGACATGGCGAAGATGCGCGGCTTCTTGGCTGCGTCCGCGGCCGTGGACTTAGTCGCGCCCGCTTTGGTGGTCGTCTTCTTCGTGGTCGCCGTCTTGGTGGTCGCCGTCTTGGCCTGCTTCGGCGCGGGCTGCATCTCGGCGATCTCGGCGAGGCGTG
>JAUILJ010000352.1 GCA_030433055.1 Polyangia bacterium | reverse complement strand
GTTCGGCTTTAGCAGGACGAACCCGCCACGCTGAGGCGTGCTGTCGTACGGGGGCTCGGGGATCACCTCGACCTTCGCCACGTCATTCTCCCGATTGTCCGCCATCCAGCGCACACGAAACGAGCCGTCATCGTGAAAGCGCACGATGTGAGCCGAGAACCAACGTTCGCCTCGCTTGGCCACGACCCGCTCCTTGTAGCCGGGCTTGAAGCCGCTCGGCGGCGATGGGTCACCCGCGCGCGCGGCCTGTGCCTCGAATGCACGGCGCCCATCCGACAGCTTGAAGCGCTGTTCGAGGTTCATCCGAGTTATTTCGCTGGGCAACACTATTTTCCCCAAGGAAAGATCGTAGACGTTGGCCTCATAGTCTTCGCAGCGGTAACTCGAGTTCGACGCGGCCTTCACCCGGCATCCGGACCAGCGTTGCGCCCCGACCTCGCACACCGCCAGGTTGCCTGGCATCAGCCCTCCTGCGCCGCCGCGCCGGTTCGCGGCGAAGCGGTCTCGAGAGGCCCGCTGCAAATGGTAGACTTCGGCAGCGTCGACGGTGGTGAGTTCTCCATCACTGCGCTGGAGCTTCAGCGTCGGGTTGTTCCCTGTACCCTCCAGGGCGAGTACGCGGGCTTCGAAGAACTCCCCTGCGCTCGGCTCGACGAGCACTTCGTCTCCCCGCTGAACCGGCGCCTGAGGGCCCGGGACCGACCCCTGAGGGCCCTCTTCGGGTTCCTCGCTACACCGGCACCCCCCGGAGCTGCCCCCGATCAGGATCGCCGTAGCGAGCTTTGCCGCAGCGAAAAACCGGGAACGGTAAATCGAGCCGAAATCGGCTCGCGTTGGCGCCGTAGCCTTCGCGGCAGCCAACCGACTCGATGAGGGGATCATGGGGACCGCTCAGCGTACAACGAGGCTCGGTGAGGTCGAAGCAAGGCAAACCAGGCCGTTCCGTGGTTCGCGCCCGGAAAGCGCGAACGGTTCGTCAGGGCAATTCCCGCGTCCCGGGCCGAATGCACTACGGCTCTGGTGGGGAGCCTTGGGGAAGGCGTGGAAGATTTGCACTTGCTCGCCAGGTCAGAGGCGAAAAATGCCTTAGCAACGCCAGCCAAGTGGAGTATTAACCTCGGCTTGGGTGGTGAGGCGGCCTGGAGGGAGCGTGGGGGATCCACGCGCCGCCCTCGAGAAGAGCGCGGTGAGGCAGATGCCTCGCCTTGGGCCGAGCCGAATCCACGAGGGCGTATCAACTGAGCTGAAAGCAAAGCGGAAGAGGAGCACTGAAAGATGATGAATCACCAGCCTGAGAGCATCCAAGCAGCGGGTGGCGGATACGGGCCCCCTCCCGGCGGAATGCCGCCCGGCGGCGGCATGGGCGCCCCCGGTGGCTATGGAGCTCCCCCGCCTGGAGGCGCTCCGATGGCTCCCCCCGGTGGCGGAATGATGCCCGGTGGCATGCCTGGCGGTGGCGGCGGCGGAAACGCTGATCTCGCGGCAAAAGCCCAGAAGTACTTTATCCTGTCGCTCTGCAGTTTGTGCGGGTGCGGCTTGTTCGCGATCATCCCGATCATCTTCTCCAATCAGGCGAAGGAAGCGGTCGCCAAGGGTGATTTCGCGACCGCGGAGAGCAAGCTCGGTACCGTGAAGATCTTCCTGATCCTCTGGGTAGTCGCTCTTGTGCTGAACGTCTTGGCGATCATCGCCAACGTGGTCATCGGCATCGCCGCCAGCTGATCTCAATCCGCCAACTGATGAGCCCCGTGGGGAAACCCACGGGGCTCACTGCATTTGGGCCACGGTTGGAGCGCCGAGCGCTACAAACCACACGGCAACGCAGGTCAGTCCGCTAGCCGCACATCACCGTCACGGTGTGCATGTGGCCCACCGCCGTGGTGCTCGTCAGCGTGACGCTTTGGCCCCCGGAGAGCGTGGCGAAGTCCGCTGCCGTGACCGTGACGGAGTGACTGTGCGCGGCGCCTCCCTGGATGTCGTAGGTCTTGTCCTGAGCTGCATCGACGTCAGCCTGGGTGACCATGAGCACGTGGCCGTGGTTGCTCGAAATTTCGGCGCCGCAGCCCGTCGTCCCGGTGCCTCCGCTGCCCCCGCTGCCACCGCTCGTGCCACCGGAACCGCCGTTGCTCCCACCCGACCCCCCGTTGCCGGAGCCGCCAGAACCGCCGTTGCTCCCCCCGGAGCCGCCGTTTCCAGAGCCCCCAGAACCCCCACCATCGTCGTCAGAACCGCAGCCAGGCAGCACCAGCACTGCCCCCGCCGCCCAGAGCGCTCCGCGGATGAACTCTTTGCGGCTCAGCGCGGGCGGATTGGGGCTTGATACTTTACTTTTCGGGTCTCGAGTCTTCATGCAACCTCCGAGTTGGATCCTAAGCGTATCCGCGTCGTGTTTCCAAATGTCGCGTGGCTCCGCGCTTGGCCGAATGACTCCAGCCGCGCCCCTCTCCCCCCCACACGCGAGACAGCCGCTTTCACCCAGGTCGGCTTTCAAGGGCTCAAGGCTCGCTGTATGGTGCCGCCATGCTGTCTGAAGCAGGCTTTCAAATTCAACCGGTGAACCGTGCTCAGTTTGGTGTTGGCAGCATCAGCAAGCTCGGCAAACACGTGAAGAGCGTCGGCAAGCAGCGCGCGCTGATCATCACCGATTCTGGACTGGAGAAAGCCGGGGTCGCAGCCCGCGTCGGGGAAGCGCTGGCGGCTGAAGGGATCGAGACGCAGACGTTCGCTGAAGTGCGGCCCAACCCGACCACGGAAGACGTTTCTCGGGGATGTGAAGCCGCGCGAGAATTTGGCGACGCGGCGGTAGTCCCCGTGGGCGGGGGTTCGGTGCTGGACGCAGCCAAGGCGATCGCGCTGTGGGCGCCCAACGGCGGCGAACTGGCTGACTATGTCCCCGGGTGCAAGCCGAAGCACCCGGGTCACCCGGTCGTTGCTGTTCCCACCACCTCGGGCACCGGCGCGGAGACGAACATGTTCGCGGTCATCACCGACCCGGAGCGTGGTCGGAAGATCCTGATCGGCCACTTGAGCGTTCAGCCCAAAGCCAGCGTGCTCGACCCAGAGCTGACCCTGGGCTGCCCCGCCTCGGTGACGGCGACCTGCGGCATGGACGTGCTGACCCACGCCATCGAGGCGCTGACCTCGAATCGCCCCAATCCCTTCAGCGAAGCGGTCGCTCTGCGCGCGATCGCCATGGCGGGCCATCACCTGCCCATCGCGTTCGAGGACGGCTCAGACATCGAGGCTCGAAGCCAGCTGATGTTCGCCTCCCACCTCGCAGGCATCGCTTTCGCGAGCGCGGGGCTCGGGGTCTGCCATGCGATGGGGCACCCTATTTCCGCACGGCTAAATGCGGCTCACGGGCAGACCCTCGCGACGCTGCTGCCCGAGGTCATGCGCTTCAACTGCTTGGTGAGCGAAACGAAGTACGCTCAGGTCGCCATCGCGCTCGGCGTCGCGGAGCCCGAGCTGGACAATCATGACAACGCCCAGCTGGGGATCAACGCGCTCGAGAACCTGCGCGCCCAGGTGAAGACCGATATCAGCCTGGCGGATCTGGGAGTCACGGCCAGCTTGCTCCCGACTCTGGTGGAGGACGCGTTCGCCGACCCGTTGATGATCACGACCCCGCGACGACCGGAAGCTCAGGACGTGCTGCGCATCTACGAGACGTGCATGAGCTGGTGAGTTCTCGCACGACGCTCCCAGGCCCAGGCCGGCGGCGTCACGCGGCGTCCAGATCCAAGTCCAACGCCGCGTCCTCGAGTTCATTCTGGGTGGAGTAACGGCCCCGCTCCTCGCGAAGCTGCGCCACCGCCACTCGAGTGTCGTGGGTGAAGCACAACCACGTTCCACGCTCGTGCAGTCGCGGAAACACTCGGGCCTTCTCGTCAATGAGCTTCTCGGGAAAGCGATCGTAGCCCATGGTGATGGGCAGGTGAACCCAGGGCACTCCGGGAACCAAATCCGCGCAGAAAAACACTTCAGCGGCGTCACCCCGCACCAGCGAGTGCAGCATGCCGGGGGTGTGCCCGTAGCTCCTGACGAAGCCAAAGCGGGCGCCGAGAACCTCGGAGCGCAGGTCCTCGTCTCGCTCGCCGCTCAGCACCTCGAGGCGCCCGCTGGCCTCCAAGAGCCCGATCAGCTCTGGGATGAAGGAAGCGCGATCCCGCGGATGTGGCTGCTTGGCGCGCTCCAGCGCCTCAGCCCCCACGATGAAGCGCGCCTTGGGAAACAGCAGCCGCGGGGGCACGTCTGGCTCGAACGCCGCGAGCAAGCCGCCAGCGTGGTCAAAATGCAGGTGGCTCAGCACGACTGCGTCGATCGTGTCATGAGCTGCTCCCAGCTCCTCGAGACGCTGGCACAGCACGTGCTCCGACTCGACCACGCCAAAGCGCTCCCGGAGCTTCGGCTCGAAGAAGCTCCCGATCCCCGTCTCCAGCAAGATCTTCCGCTGCCCGTCTTCTACCAGCAACGCGCGACAGGCCAACGCGATGCGTCCCGCGTCGTCAGGCGGGCACCAGCGGCTCCACAGCGCCCGGGGCACATTGCCAAACATGGCGCCGCCATCCAGCCGTTGTGAGTTGCCGATCACACTACGAATGCGCAACATGCGTCTCTCTATAGCACCCGCCCGACCTGGGTCGGGTTGCAAGCCGCGCCCAAGCCAACGCGCGCACTGCCACCACGCTCCGTGTCCCCTCGCCCCCTTCAACCCCGTGTCTTGACCTCTCGAACCGGTTTCGTCCCGCGAGCCCTCGCGAGCCTCGTGCTCGCCGCGGGATGCCTCGTCCCCAGTACGGTGACGGCGCAGACCTTCACGCTTCAGTTTGGTCAGCGGCGCCCCGGCGCGGCGCCAGATCCCGACGCGGCGTTGTTCGTCGATCGCCAGCTCTCCCTGGGCGGTTCCGTCTCGCAAGCGACGAGCGCAGACCGGACCGATCGCGGCGTAGCGGCGCTGGTAGGTCAGTTTGGCAGCCTCGACTCGACTCGCCTGGGCTGGGTACAGCGCTCTCGTACGTTCGGAGTGCTCGGAGGGGGCAGCGCAGGCGTGGAAGGTGGGCTCGGGGGAGAGATCAGCGCTGGCCCGCTCTTCGAGGTCGCTCCAGGTGAAGGCAGCTTCGTGCGCGGCGGGATCTCCGCCGAGCTCATGGGCAACAAGCACTTCTATTCCTCGTGGATCACCCTCCCACGGCTCGAGCTGGGCTATCACGCCCACGATTCCTCGCGCCTCCTCGAGGGCTACGCCTTCGTCGGTCCCACCTGGACGGGACGGATCAAGCTCTCGGACCAAGAGGGCCAGCACAAGCTCGGCGCCACCATCGAGCACGGTGGAGTGCTGAGCTTTGCCACGCCCGACGTGCGCTTCGACCTGAGCTATCAGCGCTTTGCCGTGTGGAACCGCAGTGGCGTCGCCCATGTCGTACGTGCCACAGCGTGTGGCCATTTTGGCCGCCCGTCCATTTGCTTCCGCGCGCGGCTGTACGAGGCCCCTCAGGATCCTCGAGAGCTCGACCACGCGCGCATCGGCTACTTCGGCGTATTTCTGGGGTTAGGGCCACTGGTCGCCGATCCGTGACCCTGGAGGGTTGACGGGCGCGCCACAGGTTTCTAAAGCCAGCGGTTCCTCGCCGAGCCTCGGTTCATCATGTCCGCACCCGATCTCAACCCAGCGCAGCACCAAGCCGTGAATACCCTGAAGGGTCCGATGCTGGTGCTCGCCGGCGCCGGTAGCGGGAAGACACGCGTGATCACGTTCCGCATCGCCAAGCTGATCCAGAACGGGATCCGGCCGGAGCGCATATTGGCGGTGACCTTCACCAACAAGGCCGCAAAGGAGATGCGGGAGCGCGCCGTCGGTCTGTTGGGCAAGCGCCGCAAGAAGAGCGACAAGGCACCAGAGATCAGCACGTTTCACTCGCTGTGCGTGCGCATCCTCCGCCGCAACATCGACCAACTCGGCTACCCCAACGAGTTTCCCATCTACGATCGCAGCGACCAGGAGAGCCTGGCACGTGCTGCGCTGCGAGACATTCGCGTAGGGCACGACCGGCTGCGCCCGGGCGATCTACTGCACCTGATCGGTGGCTGGAAGTCGTCCTCGGTGCGTCCCGAGCAGGCCTCGGAGGTAGCCAAGAGCGACAAGGAGCTGCTGGCGGCGCTGGCCTACGCGAAGTATCAAGACAGCCTGCGTGCGTCTGGCGCAGTGGATTTCGACGACCTGCTCCTGTTGACCGAGGAGCTGCTCAATCAGTTCCCCGAGGTAAGGGTCAAGGAGAGTGGCCGCTTCGATCACCTGCTGATCGACGAGTACCAGGACACCAACGGCCTCCAGTATCGGATCGTGCGGCGCCTCGCCGAGCGGCACCGAAACCTATGCGTCGTGGGCGACGACGATCAGTCGATCTACGGTTGGCGCGGCGCTGAGGTGGAGCACATCCTGAACTTCAAGAACGACTGGCCAGAGGCCACCGTCGTGCGCCTCGAGAGCAACTATCGCAGCCGCGAGGCCATCCTGAAGCTGGCCAATACGTTGATCGCGCACAACTCGACGCGCCACGACAAGGTGCTCAAGCCGTACCGCAAGGGCGGCGAGCCGCCCCGCTTCATCCGCTTCGAGGACGAGACGACGGAAGCGCATGCCGTAGTCCGCGAGATCCGCGCCCGCCTGGACAACCCACCGTCGGACAAGCGGGTGTATCCCAGCGAGTTCGCCATCCTGTTCCGCACGAACGAGCAGCCGCGAGCGTTCGAGGTCGAGCTGAGGCGGCATCAGGTGCCCTACGTGCTCGTCGGGGGTCAATCGTTCTACGACCGCAAAGAGGTCCGGGACGTGATGGCGTACCTCAAGGTGCTGGCGTTCCCCCGAGACGAGGTGTCGCTACTGCGTATCATCAACACCCCGGCGCGGGGGATTGGGACCGGCACCATCAAGAGCCTGATGCAGTCCGCGGTCGACGCTGGGCGGCAGCTCTGGGAGGTGCTCGGTGACGTGCGTCAGAACGCGGAGTTCACTCCGGCGGTCATCGATCGCGTCGACGGCTTCCGGAAGCTGATCGAGCACTACAAGCATGAGTGCGAACGCCCGGGCGCCGACCTGGTGGACACGGTTCGAGAGCTGCTGCAGCAGATCGACTACAAGGCAGAGCTGCAGCGCCTGTACGACAACCCGGCAGACGTGGAGTCGAGGCTCAACGCCATCGAAGAGGTCGTCAACGCCCTCGGCTCCTATGTCTCTCGCGCCGAGGAGCCAAACCTTCGCGGTTTCCTCGAGGAGATGGCTCTGTCCACGCGGGACGATCTCAAGGACAGCGACGACAAGAAGAAGAAGGAAGCCGTCACCTTGATGACGCTGCACTCGGCCAAGGGTCTCGAGTTTCCCCATGTCTACATGGTGGGCATGGAGGAGGGCATCCTGCCGCACCAGCGTTCGGTACTGGAGAACAAGAGCGTCGATGAGGAGCGGCGCCTGGCGTACGTGGGCGTCACCCGCGCCCAGGACACGCTCACGCTCACCTTCTGCAAGGGCCGCATGAAGTGGGGAAAGCTGCGGGCGTCGATCCCGAGCCGCTTCATCATGGAGATGCGGGGTGAGACCGAGCGCGCGAACCGCGCCGCCGACGCGGCGCGCGCGATGTTCGAGCAGGCCGCCGCGTACTCCGCCAAGAAGGAGGAGGAGAAGCAAAAGAAGGCGCAGAAGAAATCGGGAAAGCGAAGTGTGCGCCGAGGCGCACCCCCGGCAGCCTCCACCTCACCCAGCGCCTCCCCGGCCCGAGCGGCGGCCCCGAGAGCCGCCGCGCCCAGTGTCGGC
>JAUILJ010000351.1 GCA_030433055.1 Polyangia bacterium | reverse complement strand
GCTTTGGTGTCTCGAACTATCGGGCCGGGCTTGAGGCCTACTACTACGAGCCCGGCGGTATCTTCGCTATTGGCGGATTCCCTGGTGAATACCCCGATGGCGTCGACGTCTTTTCGATCGGCACCGCCTCAGACTGGGGTGGACGGGGTCCGCTCGGCGGCGGCGGGGTGGGTCTTGATGTCCAGTTCGGCGAGCACATCGTGATGGGTGCGTTCGGGGACTACTACTACGCCAATATCGAGACCACCTTCGCGCTCAGCGGCGAGGTCTGCTACGAAGACGAAGGTGGCGATGATGACTGCGACGCTCCGTACGAGATCAGCGACGAGCCCTCTGTGTCGGCCAATCTTGTTGCCGGAAACATGTGGACCCTGGGAGGTCGAATTGGCTTCCTCCCGAACAACCGCACGCTGGTCTATGGCCTCGTCGGGTACACACATGTCGACTTCACGGCATACGGAACGCTCGATTCGGTGTTCACCGGCGAAATTGAATCCGACCCCTACACCTTCGAGAGGCACACCCTGACGCTCGGCGCGGGCATCGAAACGCTTTTGTCGAACAACGTCTCGGCGAGGGTCTTCGCGAGTTCGGTTTTACCCACTCCGGTCGGCCCGAGAAAGAGAAACGACCCGATGGGCTTTCCTGGATCTCGCAGCCCCACTCGACCGCGTCGCACTGCGCGACTGACGGCCTTCACCGCGTCATCCTGCCCGACCACCCGTTGCTCCAGACGCTGCTCCATCTGGAGCAGCTTCTCCGCCTCCTCCTCCAACATCTTGGCCACCGGGATACCGGTCCAGGCAGCCAGTGTCTCCGCCACGACCGCGTCATCGAGCGGCGATGGTTTGGTGTTGAGGCCGAGCTTGCGCACCGCCGCTTGAGCTGCGTCGAGGCGCTTGCGTAGGTCGGGTATGGTGACGTGCTCGAGCTCTCCGAGCCGCGCGAAGTCTTGCGCCCCTTGCGCCTTCTGCTCCTCTGCCAGCGCACGGCTCAGCTCGCTGTCCAGGGCGCGCATCGCCGCCACGGCGCCACGGCGGCTCTCTGCCTTCGTGCGGAGCTCACGGACCCGAGGTTCGAGTTCATCACGCTCCTTGGTCAACACTTCGCGAGTCTTCACGCTCGGCGCGTCGTCCGCGCCAGCAAGGCTGAGGAGCTGGGCGTCGAGCGACTCCAGCCTCCTTAGTGCGCCGTCGGCCTCCCGCGGCAGCCCGTCCTGCTCCACGCGGTAGGAGGCCGCCGCCTCGTCGAGCAGGTCCACAGCACTATCCGGGAGGAAACGGTCTTGCAGATAGCGTTTGGCCAAATTGACTGCGGCGACGATCGCGCTGTCGCTGATCTGGATATCGTGGCGCTGCTCGTACTTGATCGCGATCCCGCGCAAGATTTCGATCGCTTGAGCCATCGAGGGCTCGGCGATATCGAGCGTGGTGAAGGAGCGGAGCAGGTTGGCGTCGCGATCCTGGAGCTTCCGGAGTCCCTCGGGCGTCGTGGTACCCAGCATGCGCAACTCCCCGCGTTGCAGCGCGGCGGCGATCAGCTCCCCCACGGCGGAGCTGGTGCCGGTCTGCCCCAGAAGTGTGTCGATACCTCGAACGACCAACAGGTTGTTGCCCCGCTCGTCATCCAAGCTCCCGAGCAGACGCTTGACGCGCTCCTCCATCTCTCCGCGCAGGCGAGGGCCCGACAACAGCTGGCCGGGATCCAGTTCGAGCAATCGCACGCCCACCATCGACGTCGGAACGTCTCCCCTCGCCAAGCGGGCCGCGAGCCCCCGAATCACTGCGCTCTTGCCCACGCCCGGCTCACCTACCAACAGCGGGTGCTGCTTGCTCCGCCGCTCGAGAATGGTGATCAAGCGCCGCAGCTCGGTGTCGCGCCCGATCATCGGATCCAGGGTGCCGGAGCGGGCGAGCTGCACCAGATCGCGAGGCGCGAACGCGGAATCGGTCACGGGCCTAACCATGGGCCTCGGGACCTGAATCAGCGCGGAAACATGCTCGCGTAGGCTCCCGGGTCTGATGCCCGCCGCGTCCAGCACCTCGCCCGTCGGGCCACCGATCTCCTGGGACAGAGCGTTCAGCAGCTGCTCCACTCCCACTTGGTCCACGTGGTCCCGTTCCGCTTCCCGTTCGGCTCGTTCCAGCAGGTCGAGCAGCCGCGTTGAAAGGTACGCCTCTTCGTTGCTCGACGGCAGCTCCGAGAGCTTTTGCTCCAGTGCCGAGAGCAGCAGCGTGGGGTCGACCTGGGCACTGCGCAGGACATGAGCAACGCCGGGATCGCGATCCAACCCGCGGAACAGAAGGTGGAGCGGCGTCACCTCGGCGTGCTTTCGCTCATCGGCGAGAGCTTGTGCACCCGCCACCAACGCCTTGGCATCGGGACGGAAGCGAGCGAGGCTGAGCTTGGTCGTGGCTTCGGCCATGCTCCTTACTACTCCGGTCTGACCAGCGCCCAAAGGACCAGGAATCGTCGCTGGTTGGTGCTCCCGTCTTGCGCGGGTCTGGCGCGACGGCTCAGAGTGACTTAGATGGAAGGCGTGTCTGCGAGTGTCGTCGTCTACCGAACCCGGTTCTGCCCGTATTGCATCCGGGCAAACTTCCTCCTGAAGGGCAAACGGGTACCGTTCGAGGAGATCGACGTCTCTGGGGACCTCGAGCGTCGGGCATGGCTCCGGGAAGCCACCGGCCAGCACACTGTCCCTCAGATTTTCATCAATGACCGGTCAATCGGAGGATTCTCCGAACTCTCGGCGCTCGATCACAGCGGACAACTGGATCGGCTGCTGGCGGAAGAGCCACAGCGCTAGGCCGCTGCTGAATCGACGGACAAACCTGGAGGCAGGGGCGCCAGGCCAGATGTCTCGGGGGCACGAGCGTCACGGCGCGCACAGCCTCACTGGCCCTCGGCCGTGGCTGAGCGGGCCACCTGCCGTGATGGTCTGTTTGGTGTAGATTCCCGGCCTTGCCCCTGAGCGAATTCCCCCACGTCTTCCTGCTGGCGTTTGCGATCCCTTTCGGGTTGGCGTTCGGCAGCTTCCTGAACGTGGTGATCTACCGCCTCCCGAGGGGCGAGAACCTTGCGTACCCCGGCAGCGCCTGCCCGGCGTGCGGGACCCCGATCCGCGGCTACGACAACATCCCCGTCCTCAGCTGGATATTTCTCCGCGGCAAAGCTCGATGCTGCCGAGCGCCCATCTCGCCTCGGTATCCCCTGATCGAGCTGGTCGGCGGGCTCGCGGCGTACGCGATCATCGAGGTGATCGTGATGGCGCTACCCCCCGAAACCAGCGCGTGGAAGGCGCTGGGCCTGTTTTGTGCGCACCTGGCGCTGACGCTTGGCCTCGTCGCCGCTGCTTTCATCGATCTGGAACACATGATCCTGCCCGACGAGATCACGCTCGGTGGCGCGGTGCTCGGCTTCGCGACTAGCTTCGTGCGACCGGCCATCGAGTGGAAAGAGTCTCTGATTGGCGCTGCCATTGGCTTCTTGATCGTGTGGCTGCCGTTCGACGTTCTGTATCGCAAGCTCCGGGGTCAGGCCGGGATGGGCCTGGGTGACGCGAAGCTGCTGCTGCTGGCCGGCGCGTGGTTCGGGTGGCAGGGCGCGCTGTTCGCGCTGTTCGCGGGGGCATTCCAAGGGACGCTCGGCGCAATCGTGATGTTGGTCTCGAGAGGACAGATCGGCGAGCCTGAAGCCGTGCAGCGCCAGCGTGAGGAACTCCAGCAAGCCATCGAGGCCGCCGAGGGCGAAGAACGAGAAGCGCTCCTCGCGGAGTTCGAGGCGGATCCCCTGGCGCAGGAGGCGGACGGGAGCTTCGCTCAGGCTCGGCTGGCTTTCGGGCCTTTCCTGGTGCTCGCCATCCTGGAGTTTCAGTTCTTTGGGCCCTACCTGCTCTCGGAGCTCGAAGCGTGGGTGTTGGGCGTATGAAGGTTCCGCATATCCCCACGGTACTACTGGTACGCTGGGCGAGCAGCAGCTTGGCGCTACTGGTGCTCTGTGGCTGCGGCACCGAGCTGCGCCGCGCACGCGTCGGCAGTCACCCGGTGAACGGCTCGGATCCCGAGGTCGTGGACTTTCCCCCTCCCCCGGCCGCGGTTGAAGAACTGCCACCGGATCCAGGGCCACCGTGTGTCTGGGTCGACGGGCGCTGGGAGTACGTCGGCCGCCGCTGGGAGTGGCACGATGGCGCCTACGTTCAGGCTCCGGAGAGCTGCTACTACGCGCCGCCGGTGATGGTGTGGCTCCCCTCGGAAACAGGCGGCGAACTCTACTATCTCACCGGCCACTGGTACACGGATGCAGGGGCAAGCTGCCAGGCGCCCAAGGCATGCCGCGTCAAGGAGACGAACGACGGCTAGCGCCCTGACCCTGCGCCGAGCCCAACGCTAGCTCTCTTGTCCAACCCATCGCTGGATCACGCGAGGCGCCGTCCGAACCACAGCGGTGGAGCGGCGCCTCGAGTGCGTTCTCACTCCGCCGCGAAGACCGGCCCGCTGTTGACGCGAGCGGCGGCCAGCGCTTCCTCGGCGCTCGCCACTGCGTCACCGGTGGTACCCGGCTCGTCAATTTCGGGGGGCACGCTGGCGGCGAGCGGCGAACTGGGCCGCACATTGGGCAGCGGCGGGATACGCACACTGCGCCCCGCGTACTGACGGTAGATCAACACTCGTAGGAGCTGCAGCGCGCCATCGATGTCCACGTCCTCTGAGTCGAGCTGCCACTGCAGGAAGATGCCCTCCAAGAGGCCAACCACGAGGAACGCAGAGCGCTCGAGGCGCCGGGTCTCCTCGTCCGGGACCAGCTTGCGCATCTCCTCAACCATTGCCGCGCGGTAATTACGGTAGATGTTCTGGATGCGGGTGCGCACCCCGCTGTCCGCATGGGAGCGCTCCAGGGCGATCTGCATGATTAGCCGCAGCGTGTCCGGTTGCTCCTCGACCTGCTGCCGCACGTCCGCCAAGAAGATGTCGATCTTCTCGAGCATCGTACGGCCTTCTTGCACTTGGTTGGCCAGGCGGCGCATGTAGGTCTGCGCTGCCTGCTCGAGCACCGCGACCAGGATGTCTTCTTTTCCACCCTTGAAATGCCAGTAGATGCTCGACGGCGACGCCTGAGCGCGGGTCGCGATCTCATCGACGCTGGTGGCAGCGTATCCTTGACGTGAGAAGAGGTAACCCGCGGCGCGCAGGACGCGCTCCTTGGAGTTGCCTCGGCGGGGTCGTTCGACTGAGGGGGTGTCCATGACGGCCTCGTGTCTAACCCAACCAGACGGTGCGCTCCAAGAGCAATCGAACGTCCGCTCCAGTTCCCCCTCCCCCCAAAAACCAGCAGAAAACTGCGTATATGCGTCTGGAACCGGGTTTTGTTTCGGCATTCCATGGACTTGGAATGTCCCCTCCGGCCAGCAAACCCATAGTTAGCAGCTCAACTTTTTACTCTCAACTATTTCAGATTGGCGCCCTGGGATCGGAGGGGATTTTGGGGGAGAGGCGCTCTGGCTTCCCCCGTGCCCCACCGAGAGCGCATCGTCTGGGCTTGGGCGACCCTCGATCGGGGGCTGCTCGTTTGCCGCGCCGAGCTGGGCCCGCTCTGCTATGCCGTCCCCCCAATGAGCGCGCAGACCAATTTCCCTGGCCACATCTTCCGTGAATACGACATCCGCGGCGTCGCCGATCGCGACCTCACGGACGAGCTCACGCAGCGCATCGGGGCGGGGCTCGCGCGCTTGCTGCGCCCCGCGAGTGGGAAAGCACCTCACGTCGTCGTTGGCCGGGATTGCCGAGCCTCGGGTCCTCGGCTGTTCGAGGCGTTGCTCCAGGGCCTTACGAGCGGCGGGGCTCACGTCACCGACGTGGGAGTGGGGCCGACGCCGCTCGTGTACTTCGGCGTGCATCATCTGGACGCCGACGGCGGCGTCATGATCACCGGAAGCCACAACCCGGGCAACGAGAACGGCTTCAAGATCATGAAGGGCAAGGCGTCGTTCTTTGGCGACGACATTCGGGCCCTCAAGGAGCTAGCCCTCGGAGGCGAGCTCGCGGAGCGCAGCCGTGGTTCGATCGAGACCGTACCGATCCAGGATGCCTACCTGAGCCAGCTACGTCAGGACATTTCCCTAGGGCAACGAAAGTTGAAGGTAGTGCTCGACGCCGGCAACGGCGCTGGCGGACCACTAGGCGTCCAAGCGCTGAAGGGCTGCGGCATCGAGCCGATCCAGCTGTTCTGCGAGATGAACGGTAGCTTTCCGAATCATCACCCCGACCCGACCGTCGTGGAGAACCTCAAAGACCTGATGGACACCATGCGGAAGGAAGGTGCAGACGTTGGCATCGCCTTCGACGGCGACGCAGATCGCCTCGGTGTGGTGGACAAGGACGGCACGGTGATCTGGGGCGACAGGCTACTCGCGCTGTTCGCGCGCCGAGTGCTCGAGCAGCGCCCCGGCGCGGTCGTCATCGGCGAGGTGAAGTGCTCTCAGTCGATGTATGACGACATCGCAAAGCACGGCGGCAAGCCGATCATGTGGCGCACCGGCCACTCGCTGATCAAGAGCAAGATGAAGCAGGAACACGCGGCGCTCGCGGGGGAGATGAGCGGCCACTTCTTCTTCGCGGACCGCTATTTCGGGTTCGATGACGGGATCTACGCCGCGCTAAGGTTGCTGGAAATCCTGAGCCATACGACGCAGAGCATCTCCGAGTTGCTGAGTGATCTGCCCCAGGGACATACGACCCCGGAAATCCGCATGGATTGTCCCGACGAGAAGAAGTTCGCAGTGGTCGAGCAGGTGAAGCAGGCACTCGCCGGCAGCGGAGAACTCAGCGACATCGACGGTGTGCGCGTCTCCTACCCGGATGGCTCTTGGGCGCTCGCCCGCGCCTCCAATACCGGTCCGATCATCGTGCTGCGCTTCGAGGCCCAGACACCCGAGCGTCTCGCAGAACTGCGGACACACGTCGAAGGCCTGGTCGCCCAGGCCACCGCGGACGCCTGAAGGGACGCGAGTTCCCATGACGGAGGCCGCAGAGACTTGGACCATCAGCAGGGTGTTGCGCTGGGCTCAGGAGGACTTCGCAAAGCGAGGGCTGAGCGCACCTCGGCTCGACGCTGAGTTGCTGCTTGGTGAGTGCCTGGGCCTGAGCCGCGTCCAGCTGATCACGGACTCGACTCGGCCCTTGTTGCCCGGCGAGCTCGCGACCTACCGCGACCTGATCAAGCGCCGACGCACCGGCGAGCCCATCGCCTACATCCTGGGGGAGCGAGAGTTCTGGGGCCTCAAATTCCGCACGGATTCACGCGCATTGATCCCGCGCCCCGACACGGAGACGTTGGTAGAGGTCGCCTTGGAGCGAACCCGGAGCATTGATCGCTTTGGCACCGCGCTCGACCTGTGCACCGGGAGCGGTTGCGTCGCGATCGCCTTTCACAAGGAGCGCCCCACGTGGCGCGTGCTGGGCAGCGACGTCTCCGAGGACGCGCTGGCGCTGGCCCGGGACAACGCCCACCGGCTGGGCGCGGTGTGGGGCGTTTGCTGGCAGGCGAGCGACCTGTTCGCCGAGGTGCCCAGTGGCCAACTGTTCGATCTGATCACCGCCAACCCACCCTACATTCCGAGTGCGGAAATTGCCGAGCTCGACGCCGACGTGCGGGAGTTCGAGCCGAGCCTGGCGCTCGACGGCGGGCAAGACGGCATGGGCTTCGTGCGGCGCATCAGCGAAGGTGCGCTGAACTACCTCAAGCCCGGGGCGGTGCTGGCGATGGAGCTGCACTATGACCAGGCGGCGCGCGTGTGTGAGCTGCTGGAGTC
>JAUILJ010000350.1 GCA_030433055.1 Polyangia bacterium | reverse complement strand
CAGCTGGGCGCAGCGCTTCTGGTCCTTCTGCGTGAACTCGAAGTCGATACGCGTGTATCCGCCGCGAGTCGTGTTGCGCATCCAGAAGGCTCCGAAGTTGTAGGTGAAGACGGCGGCCAGCAGGGCCATGGTCAGGCCCGCGGCGGCCGCCTTCAGCCGCCCTTTCACCGACTCCTTGGTGATCGCGCCGAGGGCGATGGGGGCGGCGAGGAACAGATAAGGCGCCCAGTGCATCGAGTAATGAAACAGCGGGCTAACCGTGGGTTTGTAGCCGGTGGTCAGCAGGGTGAACATCATCCCAGGGATGAAGATCGCCCAGAGATACGCTCGGCGAGCGGGCAGGAACGCGAGGGGCAAGAACATGTGGAGTGTGAACTCCAACTTGTCACGCACCATCAGCGTGTCGATGACGTACAGCGGGTTCGTCAGCAAGGTCTTGAAGACACCGCTGAAGCCCTTCTCTCCCGGAGGAAATAGCCCGTCGTACATGCTGGGGAACCACCACTCCCCCTTGTCCTTCATCAGCACGCCACGTGTGAAGACGAAGGCAAACAAGCCGAACGCCGCCAGGGAGAAACCGGCCTTGGGCCGATATCCGCTGAGCGCGAAGCAGGTGCCGAGGATGGCCATGCCCACGCAGGTGTCGTCGCGGATCAGCACGGCGATTACCGCCGACAGCGTGAACCACACCCAGCGCCTCGTCTCCGCGGCCCAGACCGCCGCGACGATGAACACCGGCGCGATGGTCGGGTACTTCATCTCGAAGAAGTTCGCGCCGTGCACTGCGGGGAAACACAGGAACCCGATCGCCACGATAGCTGCGAGCCACTGGGGCACCCGGCGCCGGGCGAACAGGAACAGCGGGATGCCCGTGAGCCCGACCAGGAACGACTGCAGGACCAGCAGCGTCTCAGGGCGCGGTTTGATGGCGTAGAGCGGCAGCAGGAAGTACTGCCCAAGCTTGACGTGGATCGCCAAGTAGTTCTTCGGGTTGTCTCCAAACACGACCGGCGACTCGAAGAACTTCCCGTATAGGGCGTTGTAGATCAGGTTGTTGTTGATCGAGAGGTCGAAGTTGTGGGTCTTCAGGCTCTTGTGGGCGATCAGGCTGAAGTGGGAGAAGAACATCCCATAGGCGAGCGAAGCGATGACCACCGTCACGAGCCAGCCGTGCCGGCGCAGGAACCTCGGCATCTTCTCCACGAGCCAGGCCCAAGCGCGCTTGGGTCCGTCGCTTCCGTGAAGAAGCATACGGAAGAAGACCACCTCCGCTCCCAAGAGCAAGAACACCAGAGCGTAGAGCAGGTGATCGGAGCGCCCCGTCCAGTTGCGGTAGTCGAAACACAAGGGGAGGGGCGGTAGCAGGCCGAGCGGTGCCAGCCACCAGAGCCAGCGCTCTACGGAAACGATCGAGCGCTTGCGCCAGGTCGCGATCAGCATCGCGATACCGACTGCCGCGATGCTCGCTCCGGCGCTGCCCACCATGAGCTTGATTAGCTTCATGCGCGCCGTCTTCTCGAGGGCATTGCGCATGACGAAGCCGCGCCCCGCGTCGTCGAGCTTCAGGAAGTAGAGTGCGGCTGCCAGCGCTGCCCCGAGGCCCGCTGCGAGCGCCATGCTGCGCATGAAGCTCGGAAACGCGCCGCCGAAGAACTGCCCCGCGGACCCCAGGCGCGAGAACTGCTCCTTCACGTTGGGATCCCGCGGCTTGCGTTTGTTCGCGCCATCGCTCTTCGGCGCGATCGCGGCCTCCTGCGCCTGCCCACTCACGGAAGCAGCGCCCGCATCCGTCGCACCGATCAGCTCTGAGCCTGCTGGCTCAGCCTCGGGTTGCTGCGTCGGCTCCTCGGCTTGGGACGGTGGTTGAGGGTCGCTCTCGTGTGTCACGCGCGCGATCTACCACGCAAACTGGGTCGGAATACCAGTCCTGCGTTTTCCAGCAAGAAAGCGAGCCAAGTAGGGCGAAAACACGGACTCCGTGCGGCACAGATTGGCTCAGTCTTCGGGATCCGGGGCGCTCGACGGCGACGTCGACCGACGGGCATCGGTCAAGCGGCCACGCCTGCGAGACAGCGGGGGATCACCGCTCTCGGACTCATGGTCCACGACGCGTCGAATCACGTACGGAGGCCGCCCCTGGCTGGTCAGGTAGATCAGCAGTTCAGCCAGCAGGCCCATCACCAAGAACTGCACGCCAACGACGGTCAACAACACCCCAAGCGTGAGCAAGGGTCGGTGCCCGATGGATGCGCCCATGGCCCAAATCACGGCAAGGTAGCCGCAGATCCCCACGCCGGTGATGGTCGAGAACGTACCCAGGGCGCCGAAGAAGTGCGCCGGACGCCGCTCGTACTTCAGCAGGAAGTAGACCGTGAACAGATCCATCAGCCCGCGGAAGAAGCGCCCGCCTCCGAATTTGCTGACGCCGTGCATGCGCGGGTGGTGCAGCACCGCGATCTCACCGATGCGGAACCTGCGCCAGTGAGCAAGCACCGGGACGAAGCGATGGAGTTCACCGTACAGCTGCACATTGTCGATCACGCTGCGCCGGTAGGCTTTGAAACCGCAGTTAACGTCGTGCAGCGTGATCCCGGTCACTCGGCGCACCAACGCGTTGAATACCCGACTGGGCAGCACCTTGGTGATGGGGTCGTTGCGCTTCTTCTTGTAGCCGCTGACCAGGTCGTAGCCCTTGTCCAATTCCTCGAGGAACCGAGGGATCTCCTTGGGATCGTCCTGCAGGTCCGCGTCCATCGTGAACACCACGTCGCCGCTCACCCGGCTGAAGGCTGCGGCCAGTGCGGCGCTCTTACCGAAGTTGCCTCGCAGCTGGATCAGCGTGATGTTGGAGTGCTGCTCGATGAGCTGTTCAACCTGCTTCACCGAGCCGTCGGTGCTGCCGTCGTCGACGAACACCACCTCGAAGGCGCTGGTGGCTGTTTCACCGGGGGCGAACTCCAGGCAGTCTTCCAGCGAGGCGGAAATCCCTTCATACAGCTCGGCCAGGGTGGCCTCTTCGTTCATGAACGGGATGGCGAAGGAGATTCGAGGCGTCATATGCGAGTTTCGGCGCCGAGGACGAGGGCCCACGGGCTCCCCGTCCGGGGATCTGCGGGTCGATTCAAGGGTCGGGGTCGTAGCACGTCGGTGCCTGGGTGGGAAAACCAGCTAGCGTTTGCGAATCGCGGGGACGGCCGCTCCGCAGGCGCGAGGGTTCGGCGGATTTCAGCCAGGATGTCCAGGTCCGCTGCGCCCGATCAGCGCGTGGGTTGTACGCGGGCGCACGACCCGCGTTCGCGTCCGCTCGACGGAGGCCAGCGGAGGGACTACACGACAGCGCCGTGAGGCACCGATCCCGCATCCTCTGGACCTTGGCGGCCGTGGCGATGACCGCCTTGGTGCTGTGGTGGATGCTGGACGCGAAGGTCCTGGCCGAGCTGGGGGCCGCGGTGCGCCACGCCAAGGTGGGGAAGCTGCTCGTTGCGCTGTCCATGGTGCCCTTGATCCAGCTCGTGCGGGCGATGCGCTTCGACTTGATGCTCACCGGGCGCTTCCGGCGGCCGAGCTACGAGCTGTATCGGATTGGTTCGCTGCTGGTCTTCTTCAACTATGCCCTGCCGTTCCGAACTGGGGAGCTGAGCTTTCCGCTGCTCGCCAAGCAGCGGCTCGGGATAAGTGTCCCATCGAGCACTGGCGTGCTCGTGTTCACGCGGGTGTTGGACCTGCTGGCGGTGATTGCCCTCGCGGCGGGCACCGGTGCGCTCGTGTTGACTGCTGGCGTGGGCAGCCTGAGCAAGGGCGCGCTGGCGGTGCTTGCCGCGGGCGCCGCCCTGGGGATGCTCGCGCTGCCGATCATGGGGCGGTTCACCCACCTGGGCGCTCTGCGCGCCCTTCGACGTTTCCCCAAGGCATCGGGTTTCATCGACAAGTTGTTCGCTGGGTTGCACAACCTCCGCACGCTGCGGCAACAGATCGGGTCTCTGGCGCTCACGCTGCTGGTGTGGGCGCTGCAGTTCGTCCTGTCTTACAACGCCGCCTCCGCGGTGTCGGATCTCACGCTCCCGCAGATCATGTTTGCACACTCTGCGGCGTCCCTTGCGTTCGCGCTACCGATCAACGGGGTGGCCGGAGTCGGACCCACTCAGGCCGCCTGGGCGCTGGCCCTGGAGCGCACCGGAGAGAGCTTCGAGCTCGGCGTGACCACGGCCTTGATCTGGCACTCGGTCCCGGTGATCGGAGCGGTGCTGTTGGCGGCCGTCGTCGCGACCCCGCCGCGCCAGAGCACGCCACCGGACCCGTCAAACGCTCCCGAGGTGTCAGACGCCGAGCCCAGCGCTGACGAGGTCTAGGTATCCGCGGGCATTGCTCGATTCGAGGCGCGGCTTCGGGCGCGTTCGAGCGCCGGCTCCAGCATCAGCTGCAGCGCGACGCCGAAGCTGGCGATCAAGCAGGGCAGCGGCGTTCGAGTCTCGAGCCAGCACACAGCAAGGCCCAGCAAGAAGACGTAAGGCCTGAGTAGGGTGAACGGCCCCAGGATCACGACCGTGGCGATGGCGCGGCTGTCATGCTTCGGGATCAGGTAGAAGGCCAGCGCCAGCAGCACGAGCACGGAGTACGGGGCGTAGGCATACAGCAGGTTTCGGGCGGCGATCAGGAACAGCTCCCAGGACGCCGTCGGCTCCGCGCTCAGGCTCAACGCCAAGCCGGCCATGGCTGCGCTGAGCGCCAGCAGTGCCTGCCCCGCGATGAAGCTCCGGCCCATCGCCCGCAAGTAGTAGGGGCGCTTGCGGATCGCCAGGCTGCGCCCGGCAGCCACGCGAAAGCCGACCAGCCCGCTGTCCAGCGTGGCCATCCCGTAGAGCAAGATCGCGGGCCAAGCCTCGATCAGGTTCACGCGAACTCCTCGAAGAGCTGCGCGCGCGCCCCCATGCGCGAGAGCCACGCCGCCTTGTATTCCCCACGGATCCCCACCACGGGTCGGATGATGCGAGTGATGGGCAGCCAGCGCCACGGCAGACCGTAGAGCGCCGTCTCGATACCCCGTGAAGCTGCTGCGCGCCTCGCGGCTCCGAGCAAGACGTCGTCGGGATGTGCCCTCAGCGTCGAGAGAACGCCGTCGTGGCGTGCGATCGCCGTGCGCATGCGCGCCACGTGAAACAGCCAGGCGCCCAGCGGCGCCAGCCAGGTTGGGGCGATATCGAAGTGGATGAAGGCGAGGGTCTCTGGCCCACACTGTTGAGCAAAGAAGCGCTCCAGATCCTCGCCGCGAAAGTGGTGGACGACTCCCATCGACAAGTAGACGTGAGCCGGCTCGCGGAGCCGAAATGCGTTGCCGATCACGAAGTCGCAGCGCAGCTTCTCAGCCCGCGCTGCGTCGTTGGCCGCGGCGATCAACGCGCGGTTGTAGTCACACCCCGTCAGCTCGACCCGCTCGTCGAAACCAGCGCACGCGGCGAGCCAGCGCACCACGAAGCCGCTGCCACAGCCGACGTCGACGACGCGCAGCTTCTCGATGCCGCTCTCGAGCAGTCCGTCTACGAGCGGCGCCAGCACGTTGAGCAGGCGCTCGCCGTGAAGGAACTCCTCATGCAAGCGCTGCAGCTCGGTGTGCACCTCGACGAACAGGGCATCCACCGCCTGCTCGTCATAGTACCCTGCGGAATCAACCGGGAGCGCGCCCGCGATACGCGCGGCCTGGCCGTTGCCGCTCTGTTCGAAGAAGTCCACCACGACGTCCCGCCGTACGCGCCCCCGTTCCAGAGTGTCTGGGTCGTAGTGGATGATGAGATCGGTCACCTCGGGGCCGTAGCGTTCGTCCTCCTCGGCCTGCATCCTCTGCAGCCTAGCAAGGCGCGCCCCCGATGCGGCGTGGATTCAGAGACAGCCTGGCTTCGGGACCAGGGCGTCTCTAGACGACTCAATACGGGGTCTTGGACTTCAGCCTCTGGTGGAGTCGATTGCACTCTCCTTCGCTCATGCCCTTCTGGCACAGGGCGATCGCTTTGCGGCCGTTCTGTATGTACACGATGTTGCCTTCGGAGCAGCGCGCGATCACCTGATTGCTCTTCTCGTCCACGCTGCAACCGCTGGCGCGAGCAGCGTTGGCGAACTCGCCGATGATCGACGACTCGTTGGCCAGCGTCATCGTGATGGCGACGATGCCTTCACCTCCCTCCGTCGGGGTGTCGCTGCCTCCGCCACTCCCCGAGACCAGATCGGCGCTGATGGTGAGCTTGATGCCGATCCCCGTCGCCGTGACACTGCCGGCCTCGTCGTTGCTCGACTTGATGTAGTGCGGGCCGATGCTCGCCATCAGCGTATCCGTGTCGTTCTCGAACCAGGCGTAGGTCGCCCCGACGAACAGGCTGAAGTTCTTGCCGTCTTCATAGCTCTGCTCGCTCCCATCCTTGGGCGTGTAGACCAGCGTCGAGCCTCCGAACAGCGCTTCCGCCGTGGCGCGCACCTTGGAGTCGTCTCCCACGTCCATCACGCTGACGTCCGCTCTCGCGCCGGGGGCCGCGCGGTTGATGTGGCCCTCACCGCCATCGCTGTCCTCGAGCAGTACACGGCCGAACTCGCCTCCCGCTGCGATGCGCACTGTCTGCGCGAACTCGATGTAAGTCCCGACGGAAATACCGAAGCCAAATTTGCTCTCGGGTTCGGTGCCTCCGGAGGGCGCTCCGTCCGGCGCGTCGTAGCTGGTGATGGGGTAGTAGCCGCCGTTCAGTTCGAGGAACATGCAGCCGCCCAACGTGGGCGCGAGGGCACCGAGCAGCAGCAGGTTCGGCCACACGCTGCGCCGCGGACGCTGGTCGCCAGCGCCAGGCGGTGTTGCTGCGTGGATTTGTTCGGCGTCCCTTGCGGGGGAGTGGGCATTGCGACCTGCGACACGACGAGTAGCGACACGGTTCTTCACGAAGACCTCCAGATGTTGTTCTGAGGATCGGCGCGATGAGGCGTTTCCACTATCCCCCGACCTGGGGAGTCGGGCCGAGTCGTCGGATTGCCTGGGGGGCCATCCGCTCAGCTCGCATGAGTACTCCTACTCACGCATGGTGCTCGAGCCGGGCCAGTTCGCGCTGTGGGCTCCCCCCGAGCGCAGTCGCCAAGCTGATGGCGAAGCTGGGTCCTTGGGCAGCAGCCTGGTCAGCGCCATGGAATGGGTTGGGGGTGAGGTACGCTGGTCCTCACCCCCACACCCGCCTAGCGAATCACTGCTGGTTCGACTGGCCGAGGCCCTTGAAGAACTGCACGGCGCCAAAGACGATGGCGCCCCAGGTGACGACGTAGGTCCCGCCGCCTGCTGCGGCGCTGTAGGTGATCGCGGTGACGACCAGGCCGCCGATGCACCACAGCGCGCCCTTGGCCATGTTCGACTTCCCGGCTTCGCGGATCGCGTTCAGGCGCGCCGCGGCGACGCCTTCGACGAAGTCTTCCGCTTCCTCTTCGTCCACGCCCTGGTTGACCAGAGACTCGACGATTTCGTCCTCTGGAGTTCCGTGTTCGAGTTGGCCGACGACGTACTCGACGGCGGCATTGCCAGATCTGGACATGACAATCTCCTCGCACGATGCCGTGCGGTAACACCTGCTGAGCGTTGGAGACGCGCGACGAGTAACCCAAACCTCACCGCGGTCGACTGCTGACGCTAGGCCTGTCGGGCGCGGTCGGCAATGGGCGAACCGCTCAGATTCGCGGATTTTAGACGACCGCGCGGCACCTGTTGCATCCTCGTTTCGCCTCTTGGACACTGTGGGCTCAACGTAGGAGGGAGTGCGACATGGGTAACGTGGAGATCGTTCAGGGGGTGT
>JAUILJ010000349.1 GCA_030433055.1 Polyangia bacterium | reverse complement strand
GCCCCAGCCGGCGAAATCTCCTGCACGTAAGACCTGGAGTTTCCTTCGTGGGAATCTATCCATGCCGCGAGGAAACGATCGCCAGCCCACCTGAGATCAAACGTCCCTGAGCCGAACGTCTCCGAGCCACTGGTAGGCTCGGGTGACACTCGGACCGGGGCCGAAACCGCGTTGCCCAAAAAGTCGAAACGTCGGAAAAAGAGAGCCTCGAGGTTGTTCACTCGGTCCGACCACATCACACCAACGGCCTCGTTGGACACGGCCACATAGGCTGCTCCCGGCCAGCTTACGGAACCAAGCTCCACCGCGGCTCCCGACAGAGTCTGCCCGTCCTCCAGATCCCCCTTCCCATCGCAGTCATTGTCCAGCCCATCGCAGATCTCGGGCGCGCCGGTGTAGACCTTGTCGTTGCCGTCGTCGCAGTCGTCACCCGTTGCCTCCTGGCAACGCATGTCTCCGTGCTGATCCCCGTCGGTGTCCTTGGCGACGAGCTGGCATTTCGGGCCACTGCTGGTCTCGAAGCACTTGCCGGCGCAGTACGTGGAGTCGATGCCTGAGCAGTCCACGGCGTTGCCCACCTGGCACCACTGGCCGTCACAGGTCTCGACCCCGTTGCACGCTTTGCCATCATCGCACTCGGCGTTCTTGGTGCAGGGCTTGCCGCCGCTGCCACCCGTGCCCCCTACCTGGCTTCCGCCCACGCCGGCGGAACCAGCGTTCCCCGCGGATCCACCCGAACCCCCGCTGCCGCCGCTAGCCGCAGAGCCTGCGCTGCCAGCGGAACCGCCGCTACCAGACGTACCGCCAGCGCCTTCGGCCGCCTTGAAGTCATCGAGGCCAATCAGCTGGCCGCATGCTGCAACCGCCAGAGCACTGACACACACCACCCCCACACCCATCGCGCGACGCATCCCGTGGAGTTAGCGCGGGGCGCCGCGGATTGCGAGGGTTGAAGGTTGCTTCCCGGTGGAAGCAACCGATTTCTAGTTGATCTGAACTTGAGGCCCTGCGGTGCCGTTCTGGCCGTCGCCACCCACACCGCCGACGCTGTTCACGCCGCCAAAGCCCTTGAATCCAGGCGTTCCAGTCGTGCAGGAGTTGGCCGCGAACGTCAGGCCAGAGAGCCGGCCGCCCACGCACGCGCTGGGGCCACCGCCACCGCCACCACCTGGACCGCCGGTGCCGCCGTTGCCGCCCTTGCCACCCGGTTTGCCGCTTCCGGCAAACGAGTCAAAGAGGTTTGCAAAGGTCTGCCGAGTCCCAGCCCCTCCAGAACCACCGGCGCCACCCACTTGCCCCAGAGCCCCATCGCCACCGTCTCCCCCGTCTCCTCCAGCACCGGTGGTGATCTCGTTCTCCCGCACGCTGACTTTGCCCCCCGCCACGAAGATCCCGAAGCTTCCACCCCCGCCGGTGCCGCCGAGCCCGAAGTTACCGCCCGCTCCTCCGCATCCACCTGCGCCACCACCGCCGCCCGTGTGGTCGTTGCAGTTGATCAACGCCCCTCCAAGTCCGCCTCCTGCACCGCCACCGCCACCCCCTTTGCCCGGAGTGCCTGCAGTGCCTGATCCACCGGCGGCCGGTGTGTAGGTTCCGTTCGCTCCGACAACCCCGAGGGCCGCGCCACCCGATGCTCCGGTGCCCGGTGAGCCATTGCCCCCGTCATCGCCGGCCGTTCCGTCATTTCCTTCTACGCCCCAGCACACCACGCTTGGCGTCTTCTTCGTACCACCAGGGCCACCTTGCGTGACCCCACTGCCCAGCGCTCCCCCCTCACCATCCTGGGCGCCCTGGCCACCCTTCCCACCTTTCCCTCCAGGTTCGGTGCAGGAGGCGACGGCCCCACCTGCGCCACCCTGGCTGCCATCCTTTCCGCTAGCCGCGGTGGGCAACGAACTCGGCGAGTGCACAGCGCCATTCGCACCGTCATCCCCATCGCTCCCATTGCCAATCGTGAGCTTGTTGTAGCGCACGTAGAGCGTCGCAGTTCCGGTCACCAGGCGCACGCCATAGGCGCTCGCGCCGCTGCCAGATGGCGCTTGAGCCTCGATGGTGAAGCCTTCGATGTGTGTGTCCTGGTTGATCTCGTTGGCCAGGAACGCCGTACCCACTCCGCGCACGGTGCTGGTCGCCGCCGCGCTGCGCCGGAAGGCAAAGTTCGGATCCGTGTGGTCGAAGCCGCCGTACACGCTGATACCGCTCTCGACGTTGACGGTCTCGTTGTAAATCTCTCCGGAAACACACACGGCCGGGGCGCCTTGAGTCTTGGCGTACTGGATGGCCGCGTTGATGCTCGAGAACGGCGCCGAGCGAGTGCCGTCCGCGCTGCCGTCGGAACCGAGAGACGCCGAGACGTAGATGCAGGTCTCGACGATGCCGTCACCACCGTCGCAGTTCTCGTCCTTGTAGTCGGGGTCGATCTCGTCGGTGCTGCTGGTCGGCGTGCACTGGTACTCACAGCCGCAGCCGTCACCGGTGATGGGGTTACCGTCCAAGTTGCAGTAGCCCGTGGGGCAACAGGAGTCACAGCCGACACCCAGCCCGCCACCGGAGCCACCGGTACCGCCAGCGCCACCCGTGCCGCCCGCACCGCTCATCCCCGCGGCACCGCCGGAGCTGGCTCCACCAGTGCCCGCAGTGCCACCCTCACCCCCAACACCCGCTGTGCCGCCGTCAGCACCGGCGCCTGCGTTGCCGCCGTTGCCGCTACCTGAATTTCCGCCCGTGGAATTCCCGCCGTCGCCTGCGCTGCCGCCGTCACCCGCGCTGCCCGCCTCGCCTCCGGTGCCTCCGCTAGCACCCGAGCCCGTCAAGGTGCCCGCCTCCCCCCCAGCCGCGCAGGCCACGGCGAGAGAGCCAGAGAGAATGGTCAACGAAGCACCCCAAAGCAGTCGCCGCATGACGCGAGTGTCTCACGCACCACAGGGCGAAACAAAGCTGCTACAACTCTGCCCTGCTCGCTTCCTTTGACTGAAACGCTGGTTCCACCGGGGAGGATGCGTGGCGGTTGGGGTACAGCGCGCCGGGGAAGTCAGCGAAGGCGCTATCAGCAGGTTCAGACTCCGCGGGTATCGCTTTAGATCTAAAGTATTGCGGTGGGGGCCCGAGCCCCGCGCAGCGAGCAGCTGACGTCAGGGAAGAAGCAAGGAAAGTCCAATGGCTACGAGCTCTCGTCGACCCAGGCTGGTGCGCTGCGCCTCACTCTGCTCCCTGGCGTGTGCCTTCGCGCTGGGCGCCGCGTGCTCCGGAGCCGACGAGTCACCGGGGCAGAGCGTAAACGGCGGCAACGGTGGCGCCCAGGGTGGCTCCGCAGGGAGTGGAGCCAACGGCGGCAGCGTTGGGACAGGTGCCGGAGGCTCTGGAGGCTTCATCGATGCAGGCGGGGGAGACGCTCTGGATCCCGACGCGGCGTGCGGCTTGGTCACTGAACGCGCCCAGGCGTTCCCGCTCAACCTGTACGTCATGCTCGACAAGTCGAACTCGATGGCTGGCTACAAATGGGACGCGATCAAGGACGGCATCACCGCCTTCGTCAACGACGCGGACTCCGCGGGCCTCAACGTGGCTCTCAACTTCTTCCCTCGTTCTGGCCCCGCGAGCTGCGATCAGAGCCTGTTCAAGGAGCCGCCCGTGGCCTTCGGGCAGCTCCCCGGGCACGCCCAGACGTTGATCGACGCCGTGAACGGCGAGGCTCCAAACGGCCTCGGGACCACGACCTACCCAGCTCTGGGTGGTGCAATCCTCAAGGGGATCGAGAACGGCCAGAACGATTCCACGACGAAAAACGCCGTGCTGCTGGTCACTGATGGCAACCCACAGTGGCCTACTCAGCCACCGCCCATGTGCGGAAGCGACAACCCCGAGTCGACCCAGGACATCGCGGGGCTGGCCGCCGCCGGCTACGGCTTCGACCCGTCGGTGACCACGTTCGTCGTCGGCCTGGACGGCGTACAGACCAGCTTCGCCAACGCCGTTGCGTCAGCGGGCGGCTCCGGTCAGGCCATCCTGATCAGCAGCACCAACGCGGCCCAGGAGTTCAAGGACGCGCTGAAGAAGGTCCGTGGCCAGGCGTTGCCGTGCGAATACACGCTCCCCACCGACGTGGAAGAAGGGAAGATCTCCTACGACGAGGTGAACGTGATCTTCACCCCCGGCGGTGGGAGCCAGCAGACGCTGCTGCAGACCGACGACTGCAACTCCGGGGGCGGCTGGTACTACGACGACCCGAGCATGCCCACCCAGATCCTGCTCTGCCCCAGCGCATGCGAGCAGGTCAAGGCCGACTTCGAGGCTGGGCTGGACATCCTGCTTGGCTGCAAGACCGAGCGCGTGAAGTAGCCGAGCCCCTACTGAGGAATACGCTTTGGCGCTGGGCCCCAGAGCCGGAGCGTTCGATCACCAGAGCTCGTCAACAGCCGCGTACCGTCAGCGGAGAAGTCCACCACGTAGACGTTCGCGGTGCCGCCGTGGCGCAGCTCCTTCAGCAACGTGAGCTTGTCCCCATCTCCGGGCCGGAGCACCCGCGCGCGACCATCGTACGAAGACACGACCAGCGCGTCGCCGCTCGGGGAGAAGCGCACCTGATGGGCGTTGTTCTTTTGCCCGCGGAAATACTTTCGATCGCCGCCGTCGCTGGTGCGCATCACCACGGTGTGCTCACCGGCCACCGCGAGCAGCTGGTCATCCGGGGAAAAATCCAGGGAATTGGTGTACTCTGGCGTTCCCGCAGTGAAACGCACGGCGCCCGCTTCGAGGTCGATCAGCTCCACGGAGTTCGACGGATAGTAGGTGACGGCGAGGAGCTTCCCGTCGGCGGACAGCGCCCAGTCCTCGACGCGCTCCTTGCTCTCCAGAGTCAGGAGCAGCTCCCCCTTGGCGTTGAAGAAGTTCAGCGCAGACGTTTGCGCAGGGATACGCGAGAAGGTCGCTCCGAGGATCTCGTGATTGCGCGTCCAGCGCAGGTCCCATGCGGCGGCCTGGGCGATCTCCCGTGTGATCGAGCCGCTGCTCGGGTCGAGCAACTGCAGCGAGTGATCGCCCGCAAAGATCACCCACGCGCCGAGCGGGCTCTCGGCGCTGGGCCAGAGCCCGAAGGTGTCTCGCCCCCAGGCCTTGAAGCCAGGCGTGGGCGCCTTGGAGAGCAGCTTGCCCGACGACAAGTCGTAGATGCGAATCAGGCCTTCGCCCCCGCCGACGACGAACGCACGCTTCTCGTCGGGGAACATCCCCGCGGAAGTAAGGTGGCTCTGCCCCACCCGGATCGTGCGACGCAGCGTCCAGCGCTTGTAGTCCTGGGTCACCGCGTAGTGTCGAGCCGGCTGTGCGACCTCCCACAGGTGCTGGCTACCCACGAACGACTCGCTCAGCTGGCCGTAGTCACGCCCAGCCTGGGCGACCTGGGCCGCTTCAGGCCCAGGGCCTCGCACGTCACCCGGCGCGTTTCCGGCGCGCCGCTCAGCGGTCACCTCAGGCTCCGCAGGTGCCGCAACCAGCGCGGTCTCGGGAGCTGGCGACGGAGCCCCGGCGGTGTCATATCCGTTTCCCTGCGGTTCGGCCTGGGAGGTAGACGCACCGCAGCCGTGGAGCGCCAAGAGGCTCACCCCCAAACCCAGCCCTGGCAGCAGCAGACGCACGGTGGATTTCTACCACAGTGTGGTTTCGGTGCCCTCAATTTGGCTTTTTTGTTGCAACGACGTGGGCCGCAGTGGATCGATCACTCATGCGCCGATCGTCCGCCCTGCTAGCCGTTGCGTGCCTCGCCTCAATCGCGTGTGGGGGTGAGGATCACCCCAAGGCGACCGGCGGGTCAGGCGCCGCTGGCGCAGGGGGCACATCAGTCGGCGGATCTGGGTTCGGAGGCTCCGCGAGCGGCGGAACCTCGGGCGCCGCTGGCGGCACCACCTCTGGAGGGACGTCGGGGAGTGGCGCTGGCGCTGCAGGAGGGACTGGCGCTGCAGGAGGGACTGGCGCCGCAGGAGGGACTGGCGCCGCAGGAGGCGACGGCGGTTCCGCGGGGGATTCTACCGGTGGCAGCGGAGGTCCAGGAACGGGCCCCTGCATAGGTAACAAGGCGTGGGCGGTTACCGTCGACAGCTGGGACTCACCCACTCCCTCGGGTTTGCTGTCTACGCTGCAGACTGTGTTTCCTCAGGGCAACGGGAATACGATCGTACTGCACCTGCGCGGCGCCACGGGCCCTCGCATGGCGACCAGCTCGACTGGAGACGTGTCGGGGATCGCCCTACCCTACTGGACCCCCAGCGCTCCCCCGTTCGCCTCCGGGCAGCTGGACGCAACGACGTTCTCCAATACGTCTGATCAGACGAGCGGCTTCATGCAAGTGGTCGATGATTCGGGCCAGCAGTTCATCGCGCTCGACGCGATTCGAATCAGCAGCGGCCAATCCGCAAACGTCGACTGTTCGAACGTCACGGGCGTGTGGAGCGCCCACATCCCAGTCTCGGAAGGTTCGCGTTCACTCACTGTCGCTGGCAGCACGAACACCATCGCGGGCTTGGCTGGCAACTCGGCGAGCGGATGGACGCTCCAGGCTCATGTGAGCGGTACCGAGACGAGCTTCGCGTTCGACGAGCTCTAGGACTGAACCGTCACTCTGCCGGCACGCAGGAGATCTCCAGGTTCCAGCTCTGCAGAGTCGGCGCCTCGAGCTGGTCTCCGGTTGGGACCAGGTGGCTTCGCACCCGCAGGAAAGGGTACTGCCTAGGCTGGGACAGGTCGGCAAGCACCGTGTCGACTACCAGCGAGCCATTCTCAGTGTTGATTCCCGAGTAGTTCGCCCGAGCAACCGCAGCGGAGCTCGTCAGGCTCGATGGACCGGGCGGGTTGGTGAACCGCAGCGGGTACTCGGTAGCGGAGGCTAGACCCGCCGCTGTGGTCGCGGTCTTCACGTAGAACTCGATCTTCGAGTCACTGGGTGTGCCAGCGGTCCACGACCAGTGACCCCATTTGACCTTGGTGCCCACGGGACAGATGCTCGACGTGTCGTAGTCGCGAACGAAGTCTCCCGGGGTATAGGTCGTGACTGGATTCGGAGGAGGAATGGGTTGGGTCTCGACGGTGGCTGGCTGAGTGGACCACCGGAAGTTATCCAGCAAGACGGTCGAGTCCCAGGCGTCGTCGCCGGTGTCCCAGATGATGTACCTCAGGGTAATCACCTCGCCCGGGGTGACCGGGGCAGTCGTCGACAGGAAATTGGTCGCGCCACCGCAAACGCGTGACTGCCCTCCCCAGCTGCACGCTCCGTCGTAGCCCGTCCCACTCAGCACGCTATGCGAAGTGGTGTACGGGCTTCCCGGCACGTCGAAGAATCCGATGTTGACCGAGACAGGATTGCTGTTGGAGTCGAAGGAGATGTTCTTGTTCGCTGGGATCCCTGGCGCCGTCCCATCGTAGAGGGCGATGTAGGTGTCGTTGAACTCCGTGCACACCCACTCTGGATACTCTGTGCTGAAGAAGCGGAAATCATAGGCGAACGACTGAGCGTTGGTTGGCGCTCGCATCGTGATTTGCAAACCGCACGAGTCATACGCTGCCGCTCCCGCGTCACAGCCAGGTCCGTTGTTGGGGAAGCCCGCCGGAGGGTTCACTCGCCCGCCTGCCGCGTTGTAGCTCGCGACCTGCCCGTTGGGGTTTACGTACCCTGGATCGTTCGTGTCCCGCGCAGTGCCCGAAGAAAACGCCGCCATGTTGGAGCCGCGTGAAGGGACATTGTTCAGTCCGAAGCGGCTGGTGATCGCGCGCTGGAGGTCGTCGGAGCAGGCCGAGCCGTCAGCCTTGATGAGCTGCGCGTCGAT
>JAUILJ010000348.1 GCA_030433055.1 Polyangia bacterium | reverse complement strand
CCGCGCCACCCGCAACGAGGAACGGGGCGTACTTCAGTGGCTCGTCGCGAATCCACTGCCCGTGCACTCCGGCGCCTAGCGCGAGCGCTCCCAGGGCACCGCCGATCAGGGCAACGGGGGTCGTGGTGAGGCCGGGTGCGTCGAAGCGGCGCTCGTGGATCCGCCCGCCGTGTCCGCGCTTCTTTTCGGCGCGGTCGAGGACCTTCGCCTTGCGCTCGGCAGCGCGGCGTTCTTTGCGATTGGCGGCTTTGGGCTTATTCTTTGTCTCGGCCATGGTGTGAGCGCCTAGCAAGGCTATCGAAGCGGGGTTCTGCTGCCAGTGCTTACTCGGACCCACATGAGATCGGGTCGCGACAACACGGTGCGGCGTCGTCTTACAGCGGTTGCAGCGGCAGGAACCAGGGGAAAAGCGTAGGTCCAAGCGCCGCGCAAGGAGTGCCTCCCAAAATCAGTGGAGCCACTCCCCCAAACCCAGTCGCAAAGCACGGCCGCAAAGCCAGCCGCAAAGCACGGCCGCAAACCACGGCCGCAAACCACGGCTGCAAAGCCAGCCACAAACCACAGCGCCAAGGTTCAGCCCAAATCAGCCCCAAAATCAGGCACGCGAAAGCCCCGGAAGACGCCGAGGCCGCGGTGGACGGAGGTTTCCTGCGCCTCCCCCGAACAGGACATTGACTCCTGCCCACCCAGAGAAGACCCTTTTAAGTTGAGGCATATCGAGTTCGTGTCCGTGGGCCGAGCGTTGCGCTCAAAGGCCCCGCACCTCTCAGGTGTTCAAGGGAGAAGGGCAACGCCATGCATTCAGAGGACAGTCGTCGTGGGTCGGTCAAGCTGCGGGTAGCAGCCGTCTTGGCCTTGGGAGGTTTGATTACGTTCGTTGGCGCCTGCGGAGGGGCGCCACCGGCCGAGACGCCGACCCTGGACAACTCGAAGAAGCAACCCGTTGCTGAAGCGCCAGCGCCGTCGTCCACCGTCGATCCCAAGGTCGTCGCCGATGCGAACGTCGACGGCCTGCTGGCCTCGCTGGAGGGGTCACCGTCGGATCCGCCGCCCGCGAAGACCGCTGCTCCAGTGCCGCGCGGAACTCCAGCGGCGGACGTTGCGGCGTCCAGCTGGCGACCGGGTACCTTCATGACCAAGGCGCTCGACGACATGTCCGTCCAGACGATCGCGGTTCAGAAGCTCGCTCAGGAGAAGTCGCTGAGCGTTGGCTATGACGGCACGGCCGCGACCTTCATGGGCGCCTACATGTATCCGGGGAAGCCAGTGAGGTTCAGCCGCACCTTCGACGCCGGCGCGATGTATGTGTTCGTGACTGGAAGCAGTCGCGCCTCGGGGATCAACGTCGTCGTGCGCGACATGTCAGGGGCGCAGGTGGCAGGCGGGTCGAAGGGGATCGTGGTGTTCACGCCCCCGAGCTCGGGCGCGTACAACGTCTATACGGAGGTGGCGGCTTCCAGTCCGTCCAGCTTCGTGACCCTGGGCGTCATGCGCAGCGGGGGGCTCACCATTCCGGCGTCACGCATCAAGGAATCGGTGTATGGCGCCGTCAAGAAGGCGGCGCAGCTGTCCGATGGCGTTGCGAAGCGGGGGATGGGAGGCGGCCTGGTCTTCCACGACGAGAGCGACTGGGCGCTGTATGGCACGGTGCTCGACAACGGCGAGGCGATCCGCTTCGGCGGCTTGGATCTGAAGAAGAAGCATGTGCTGCTCGGTTCGGGTGACTCCGCGAGCACGGACATCAACCTGCAGCTGCTCGATCCGAGCGGCGCCGCGGTCTCGAGCGATATGGATCCCGATCCGGTCGCGGTGCTGGGCTTCAACTCGCCGTCTCCAGGGCCGTACACGTTGCGCGTCCAGTGTGCGGGTTCCAAAGGCAAGTCGCTGGTCACGGCGATCGTCCTCACCATCGACTGAGCTTCAGGGCCGAGACATCCAGAGGCTGAGGCGCCCCTTGCGATCGACGGCGGCAACGCTCGTGTGATCTGGATCGAGCCCGACGTCCTCGACCAGGCCCGCCGTCAAGCTGAGGCTGTGCTCCCCGGCGACTTCCACCAAGTCAACGCCGTGGGAGCCGCCGCGCAGGAGCCATTTGCCATCGCGAGTGAAGTGCATGCGCTTGATCCAGGCGCCATGCTTGCGCTGATAGCGTCGACTAGGCTCGCCTTCGAACGACCAGACGCTCGTCAGCGCCTTCTCGCCTTCTTCCGCGAGCCAGTGCCCCGTGGAATCAAATGTCAGGGCGTCGCTCTCACTCTCGTAGCGGGTGAGGGGGTGAGGGACCTCCGGTTCGGCGACCTTCCACCACCAGATCGAGCCCTGCACCCACGCTACCGCCAAGGTGCTGCCATCCTTGCTCAGGGCCAGGCTCTTCACGTCGATGGGCGGTCCCGGGACTGCGATCTCCACGCGCTCTTCGCTCTGCAGGTTGTAGATGCGGATCACCCCGTCATGGTGCCCCACGGCAAGCCAGGGCCAAGACAGCGTCGCTGCGGTCGCCCTGCTTTCCGCGAGGCTCGGTGAGGGCAGCTCTTTCATGCCCGCGACTCGATACTGCTCGAGGCGGTCGCTACACACGACGATGAGACGGCCTTGCAGCAGGTACACACCACCGCGCAGGACGTCGGTGCACGTCGCAGAGACCCCAGCGCTCTTGCCTGACCAGAAGTCATAGAGCTTCACGGGGCTGCCCTCCACCACAGCGGCCACGCGGGCGCTCTTGCGCTCCACGGCGACAGCGACTCCGCGGCCGCCGATCTCCTCTTGCCAGCGAAGCTTGATGCGCTCCGGGTGAGCACCGTCGATCGCCAGCGCGACAGGTTGTGCCGACTTCCCCGCGGATTCTACGTTGGGAGGGGTGGGTTCTGACGCCTTCGGTGCAGCCGCGCCGCACCCGTTCAGGCTCAGCCCAAGCATGGCGCCCAGGGTGACGAGCGCGGTGGCTAGTGTCGTTCGCTTTCGACTCATAGCTTTCCGGTAGGTGGATTCGCCGCGCAGTCGACCAGCTCGCCCTTGGGTAGCGCGCAGTCACTGGAAGGGTCGCACCAGAAGGCCGGGTAGCGCTCGCAGCGGTCGCCGGCCCGTGCGCCAACGAAGCTCTGAACCCGGTACGGATCCTTCATGCCTTCCGGCATGGGCTCTTCCGCTTGAGGTTGGGGACCGGCCTGACAAGGGACCTTTTGGCTCACCGGTTGCTCGCACGCACCTTGGCCGTCCGGCGCTGGGCAGTAGCGGTCCGAGGTGTAGAAACAGCCGCTGCTGTTGCCCGTGAACTGGCGCTTGATGCGTACCCAGCCCTGGCGATTTGCTGGGCGGAAATCATCCACAGCGGGGTCTCGCTGGTAGCTCGGTGCGTCCAGGCCTTCGGCGTCGCCGCGCATGTCTGGTGGGCAGTCCGCTTCCATGGGTGGAGGAGGGTTGCAGCTCACGTCGGGCGGGCAGTGTTCCGGCAACATGTAGTGGCACGTGTCACCCTCGAACTTGGAGATGAACGCCTTGCTGCTCGTATCCGATGGTCCGCTGGCGCCGCCGCCACCTCCATGAGGTGTTTTGCAAGCCGTCGCCCCCGCCAGGGTGACCACGAAGCTGGCGCTCAGCACCCGGCCGGTGCGCTGGAAGCTGGTCTTGTCCGCCATGAGGCGAGCAGTCTAGGTGAACGCGTCGGGGAGGGCGCCCAAAAACTCGTGTTCGGCGAACACGGGACGTCAGTGGGCGCGATAGAGCACCAGGAGCCCCAGCATCAAGAACGCCAGTCCGATGCACAGGAGTCCGAGCACGAGCGTGAGGCTGTAGCGCGGCGCCTGCAGCGTGGAGCCAGTGCCCTGTTCGGCGTTGCCGAGCGCCTCCTGGCGCCCGAGGTGCTCCGCCAACTTTCGCTGAGACTCCTGGGCCCTGCGCAACAACAGCACCAGCATCAGCGCGCCGGAGAGCAGCGCCACACCGATCGCGAGCCACCGAGCGCGAGCGATCCGGCTTTGATCCCGCTGGTAAGCGGCTGGGAAGCCGTCCAGCAGCCGCATCTCCCGGGCTTGCAGGATGGGCTGCGGGGCCCCTTCGCTATCGTTCAGCGGCCAGCCCACGGTGCCCGCGCTGGCGAAATCGGACTCGCTCGACACGAGCGCCCATCGATTAGCCGTGTGGAAAGTCTTGGGCAGCGTCCAGCGACCCCGGTAGTTGCCGTCTGGTTGCCGGCGCAGCTCGACGCTGCCGCCGCCCCAGCGACCGTCCTTGTCCAGCAGAGCCACGTATGCCCGCTCTCGCTCGATCGGCGAGGACACGACCAGACTGCGAAGCTCGCTGGTCTCCTCCAAGTGGGCATCGAGCGCTCCTGGTATGACGGGCAGGCGCCACGCCAGTCGGCCCGTCAGCGCCTCGCCTTGAGGTTGCTCGAGACGCGCCTTCACTTCCAGTGTGATCACGTGGGCATCGGGGACCAACTCCGCTCGTACGCGGCCGCGTTCGTCGCTCACCGCGTGGCGACGCGCCCCGCCTTCCTCACCCCCTTCGAGCCAGGTAGCGCCATCGAGCGAGAGCTGGAGATCCGCCCCGGCGACCGGCTTTCCCTGACGGGTGACCTCGACGAACAGGCCATCGTGGAAGGGGACCGCGAACACACCACGAGCGGGGGCGACGCGCAGCATCAGCTGGCCTGGCGAGCGCTTCGTCCAGGTTTCCCCGACCCGGACATTCTCGCGCCAAGTGCTTTGCAGTGCAGTGACGTTGCCTCGGGCCAGTACGTAGCCGGTTGGCAGTTCCGCTTGCGCTTGATCGATCGATACCGTCAGCGCCAGTGGGGCTGCGGTTGGCGAATCGAACTGGAGGTCGACCTCAGCGTTACCCTGAGGATTCGTCGCGCCGCCCCAGATGGCTTCGCGGCCGTCCGGCGCCCGCGCTAGGACCTGGAGCGCGAGCTGGCGGGGTGTCTCGACCTCGCTGAGCCGTTCGGCGACGACGAGCCTCAGGTGGTACTCGCTCTGACCCTCCAGCGGCCCACCGTTGACGCGCGCCGCGACGTAGGGCCGCGGGGCCCCGACCACGAACAGCGCGAACGCGATCACGAGGACACTGAACGCTGGGAGCCCGACCAGGCCCCACCAGGACATCCCCGACGAGCCGGTGTCACTCGGGGGCGGCTCGGAGACCGAGAGCTCGCGCTCTGAGTCCCTCGGCTCGTTGCCCTCCTCCGCCATGCGGCTGGTCTACTCGACCAACGCCCGGAGAGCCAGCGGCGTCGGCGGCGGAGCAAGCCACAGGCTCACGTCGGAACCGCGGGTGCCGCGAGCCAGTCCAGGATGCGGGCGTTGACAGCCCGCGGGTTCTCGAGGTGCAGGAAGTGCCCCACGCCGCCCAGCAACTCACTGCGGTGCTCTGCGGAAAAGAAGCGCTCCTGACCCTGCATCAGCTGCCATCCCACGCAGCCGTCTTGCACTCCGTGCAAATACAGCAGGGGCACCTCGATGTGCTTGAGCCGGGCCTCCAGTTCACGCATCGCCACGGCGGCCTTGGGCAGCGCGCGGTAGTAGCCAATGGGGGCAGGGAGGCTCTCGCGGAGGCAAGATTTTAGTTCCGCGAGGTAACTAGCTTCGGGTGTGAATGCGGGCGACCAATCACTCCACAGGCGCTCGATGAACGCGAAATCGTCTCGTGGAACCAGTCGCTCCGGAAGCACGCGCGTTTGGAAGAACAGCATGTACCAGGAGCGCCTGAGCTGGCGCAGGCCCAGGCCCTTGCGAAACGCGAGAGGGTGGGGAACGGCCAGCGTCGCGGCCCGACGAAACCGGGCCGGCGCTTTCGCGATCGCTGCATAGGTGATGATCGCGCCCCAGTCATGACCGATCAGGCTCACCGGGCGCTGGGGGCTCAAATGCTGGCACAGCTCCAGCACGTCGTCGGACAGGCGATCGATGTCGTACGGCCCCTTCAGGCTGCTCGGAGCGTAGCCCCTGAGCCAGGGCGCATGGGCGTCGAAGCCAGCCTGGCTGAGCGCAGACAGGAGCGGAGTCCAACCCCGGGGGATGTCCGGAAAGCCGTGGAGGCAGATCACGACCTCCGCTGGGTCGCCTTGCGGAGCTGGCGCATGCAGCGAGTGCAGCGTGAGCGAGGGCAGTTCGAACACGCGGGTGCTCGGCGTTGCGATCTCGGGTCCGCTGGGCTGTGCGAGCATGGCACCCTTATAGCGCGCCCAATCGTGCCCCGCTGAGAGTTGAAACCCACTTGGCCCGCAAACGGCCGAGGCACCTGCACGCCTCGGGCGCCTGGGCTGCTTCGGACAATCTACGGGTTTTGCTGGCTTTTGCCTCGATGCTGCGCCGAGAATCCGGTGCATGGCTGTCGGACGGATCCAGCGACGTCTGGCGCTGGCCATCGTGCTCACGGCGCTCATCCCTCTGGTGACTGCGATCGCCATGGGTGAATGGATGGTGCGCCAAACCTCCGCTCGCTTCTACACGCCAGAAGTCGGCACGCGCCTGGACGATGCGCTCGACGTGTATCAGGACCTCGCGCGGGCCGTGAAGGCGCGCATGCGCGGTGGAGCGGCTTCCATCGCCGAGGACACGCGGCTACGTCGAGCAGTGTTCCGTGGGGATAAGGAGGCGGTCGAGAAGGCGCTCAAGCGCCTGTTCCCCAAACAGCCGGATTTGGTGAGCCTGAGCGTCGAGGACGCCGACGGCGAAGCCCTGGGGGAGGTGACCCGTGGCAAGGCCTTCGATCCTGACAGCGAGTTCGATCTCGAGGTACGGGTGCCGCTGGTCAATCCAGATTCTGCGGTGGAGAACCCGCCCGAGCTGGTCGCGGTGTTTGCCACCGAGGCCAAGCGCTTCCAGGAGCGAGACCAGCTCGCCACGTTCCTGGATGCATACCGAACCGTGGAGCGTCGGCGCGAGGGTGACGACTCGGGGCGCCTGTATGCCTTCACCGCGCTCCTCGGGATCACCATTCTGATGGCGATTGGCGTGGGGACCACCCTGGCTCGCAGCGTGTCAGCGCGGATCGGCGAACTGGCCGAGGCGACTCAGCGGGTGGGTGCTGGCGACCTGGACATTCGTGTGCCGGAGAAGGGCCAGGACGAGATCACGGACCTTGCGGCCGCGTTCAACCGCATGGTGACCGAGGTCGAGAGCAGCCGCGCGCGCATCGAATATTTGCAGCGCATCGGCGCCTGGCAGGAGATGGCGCGGCGCCTCGCCCATGAGATCAAGAACCCCCTCACTCCAATCCAGCTGGCCGTGCAAGAGATCCACCGCCGCTACCCCGGCAGCGACGCGAACTATCAGCGCATGTTGGACACCACGCTGGAGATCGTCGAGGACGAGGTCGGGACGCTGCGTCGCCTCGTCAGCGAGTTCTCCAACTTCGCGCGCTTGCCACGGGCCGAGCTGAAGCAAGCTGATTTGGGGGATGTCTTGCGAGAGCTCCAGGGGCGTTCCTCGGTCGTGGAGGACGACGATGAGGTGATCCCCAGCGGGGCAGCTTTCGGGCTGCCCGAGGACTCCGACGTCGAGCTGGAGATCAAGTTGCCGGAGAACGAGCTGCCCGTGCTGCTCGACCGAGACATGTTCAAGCGCGTGCTGGTCAACCTGGTTCGGAACGCGGCCCAGGCCAGCGTGGAGCAGCCCGAGGGACACCGGGCTCACGTGCGCGTCTCCCTCGATCGTCAGGGGGAGCAAGTGGTGCTGGACGTGGATGACAACGGACCTGGTATCCCCGAGGATCAGCGCAGGACGGTGTTCGATCCCTACGTAACCACCAAGAGCGACGGCACCGGGCTGGGCCTGGCGATCGTCAAGAAGATCGTGGTGGAGCACGGAGGCTTGGTG
>JAUILJ010000347.1 GCA_030433055.1 Polyangia bacterium | reverse complement strand
AGTCGGTCTGGTCCTTCAGGTAGTAGGTATTGGGGAACAGATCCGCGTAGTAGTAGACGCGAAACGTCAGCCACGCGACGCCGAAACCCACGGCGGAGCCCACGAGCCAACGGGGGAAGCGGCGTTCCCTCACCCACAGCGCGATGATGAGCACGCAGGTGGGAACGGTTAGTTCCGGGCGGATAAGCGGCGTCAAGCCGACCAACACGTGAAGCGCCCGTCGCTTGGGTCGCAACAGCAGCAGCGCGAAGGCACACGCCGCGAGCTGCACCAGCGGAGTCTCCAGCCCAGAGGAGAAGTACCCGAGCACTCCGTAGTGCGTCATGCTGAGCGCGGTGCCCACGGAGGCCCGGGGTCCCTTGGGCCCCAGCTCCCGGTTCAGCCAGACACTGGTCGCCCAGAATGCCCCGCAGAAAAGCAGCGATAGCGCCCGCAGCGAGGTGTACCAGTCGAGCCGCGTTGCGCGGACCGCGAGTAGCAGGAGGGTCCACAGGGGGCTCGAGTAGCCCTCGACGTATTCCCCTGGGTTGAACACGAGGCCGCGGCCGAGAAACAGGCAGTTGTCGACGTACCGGAAGTAGACGAACGCATCGTCCATGAACCAGAAGTAGCGCCACGTGAGCGCCAACCCCGCGCACAGCAGCAGCCATTCGAGCGCCGTCGGCAACCGCAACAGTGCGCCCAAGCGTGCGCGCAAGCGGGCGGGTGCTGAAGGAACGTCGCTCATCTGAGGTCCGGCGCAGCGTATACCGCGGCGAGGCTGGTCGTCGCGTCAACGGCGCGAACAAAAGTGCTGCGTATCCGCCGCGGGTTGCGGCCGCCGGTGAAGGGCACTAACCCCGACGCCATGCGGGTGGTGCGATTCGGGGCTTGGGCGGTGGTGTTTGGGTTGCTCTCGGCGTGCGGGGAACCGTCGAATCCTCAGGTCCCTCCACCGCCACCTCCAATCCCCGCGCCGGTCAGCGCGCCCGAGCCGGTGGAGGCGACGTGGGACAACTTGGATCCACAGGGGCTCGCCGCCTACGTGGAGCGAGAAGCGCGGGCGCGGCTCCAGGAAGTAGCGCCAGATCTGGATCCGGAGCGCTTCGGCGAGTACGGGGCGAAGCCAGCCGGCGCCCCCGAGCTGAGCGGTCGGGCCGCGGAGCAGGTGCTGAACTTGGCGGTGGTCAAGCTGTCTCGCGGTGAGCTCGACGCCGCGGAAGGGCTCGTGCGCTGGGTGCGCGCGCGGGCCAGGAACCGCAACTCGGCGTTCACCGGAACCACGCTGTTGTGCGTGATCGCCAAGCGCCGGGCCGGCGACGACCGCCAGGTGCAGGTGGAGGCCATCAAGCCGGTTCTCAAGGAACTCCCTCGCGCGCGGCTGGGGAGCGCGACGGTCGTCTTCCAGGTGTTTCAAGAGCAAAAGCAACTCGAGGCGCGGGTCGAGCAGCTCAAACAAGGCCTGCTCAGCCTGGATTCCGCAAGCAGCGCGCTGGTCTTCGGTCAGGTGCTGCCGGACGTCGTACGCGGGCGCGCTGCGTTCCTCGAGGCCGTGGACGCGGTGCGGGCGGAACACCAGGCGCTGCCCCCCGAGCCCGAATTCGACTTCAAGACGGTGGATCTGGCCAAGGCTCGAGGCACCAAGCCCGTCGTCGTCGGTGTTTGGGACCTGGGAACGAACACGGAGTTGTTCAAGAAGCAGCTGTTCAAGAACCGCAGCGAGCGCGCGAACGGTAAGGACGACGACGGCAACGGCCAGGTGGACGATATCGGTGGCCTGGTCGACGAGACAGACAACACCAAGTTGCTGTTCGAGCCGGACCCCAAGGTCCTCGAAGAGTACAAGCCATTTCTTCGCGGAATCATGGATCTGCGGGCTGGTATCGCGAACAGCGAAGCGGCCCAGAAGGTGCTCGCGCTGATGCGCGGTGTCTCCAATGCCCAGGAGCTGGATCGACTCGAGCAAGCCTTGGACGCGATCAGTGAGTGGGCGCACGGCACCCATGTGGCCGGCATCCTGCTGCGGGGCGTCCCCAAGGCTCAGCTCGCGGTGTTTCGCTCTGCCTGGGCGGGGGAGGCGCGCCCGTACCATCACCGCGGTCCGACGGATGACGAGTTGGCGGCAGAGCGCAAGAACATGGACGCGGTGGCCGCGTTCATCAATCGCCACAAGGTGCGGGTGGTGAACGCCTCCCTCGGCTTCAGTCAAGAGTACCTGGAAGCCGAGCTGCGCTACGAGAAGGACAAGTACCAGGATGACGCTGCGGTGCGAGCGCGCGCCAAGGCGGTGCTGGGGAAGCGCCGGGAGAACTGGTCGAGCGTCTTCGATGCGTGTCCCAATACGCTGTTCGTTGTTTCTGCAGGGAATAGCAACCAGGACGTGGTGGAGTACGGTGTGGTGCCTGCCGGGATCCAGCGGGACAACCTGCTGGTCGTCGGTGCGGTGGATCGGTGGGGCAACTGGGCGAGCTTCACCAACTCCGGTGAGGGGGTGAAGGTGTTCGAGTTCGGCGTCGAGGTCCCGAGCCTCATCCCTTCCGGTGAGACGGTGCCTCTGAGCGGAACCTCGATGGCGTCGCCCAACGCCGCGAACCTGGCGGCCAAGATCTTCAGCGTGAACCCGAAGCTGAAGCCCCAGGACGTGAAGCAGGTGATCGCCGACCACGGCAGCCCGGTAAAGCCTCCGTTCAGCGGCGTGATCCCCGACGAAGCGGCGGCGGTGGCTGCGGCGCGCAAGCAGCGCTGAGGGGAGCGCCCCCCGAGGTCAGTGGAACGCCGTCTCTGCAGACCCGACTGTTTAGGCCTCAACAATTAGGGAGGTCAGACGGTCGTTTGGCGTAGCATACGCGCCACCTAGGGCAGTGAGGGTGCAGTATGTTGCGCGAGATCCAGTTGTTAGGGATTGTGGTCGCGGCGCTGAGCGCGGCGGCGTGCGGTGGGAGCGATGGGAGCGGCCTCGCCAGCGGCGGCAGTGCAGGCAGTGCAGGCGTCGGGGGCAGCGGAGGCACCGGTGCGGCCGGCGGCAGCGCGGGCGACGGCGGGAGCGGTGGATCCATCGGCGGGCCCTGTGAATCGAATGACGACTGCAGCGCTGGCGTGTGCGACGAGGTCGCTGGCGCGTGCGTGGAGTGCCTGTTCGAGACCGACTGCGAAGGGGACGCTCGTTGCACAGCCAACCACTGCATTCCGAACACCGAGTGCGTGAACAGCCTCGATTGCGTCGACGCACCCGCGGGCCCGATCTGCGACCCGGTGACGTCCACGTGTGAGGAATGCGTGGAGCCAAGCGACTGCGACGGCACCGCAGATTGCGTCGAGCATCGCTGCGTGACGTTCACCGCCTGCAAGAACAGCCTCGACTGTCAGCAGGGGCAGGTCTGCGACCCTCAGCTCGAGCGCTGCGTGGAGTGTGTGGAGTCCGCTGACTGCGGCGAGGGCGAGACGTGTGTCGCCAGTCAGTGCAAGACCCTCGTCGGCTGCCAGTCGGACAACCAGTGCACGCCTCTGGGGCAGCTATGCGACAAGGCGCTCGGCGTCTGTGTGGACTGCCTGAAGAACAGCGACTGCCCGTCGGCCTATCACTGCGCTGGTGGTGGGTGTGCGCTGGATGCGTGCGCCGAGGGCAGCAGTCGCTGCACGGGCGATGCCGTGGAGAGCTGCCTGCCCGACGGAGTCGGCTGGGGCGCTGCCGTCGCGTGTACCGGAGCCAGCAGCTGCGTTCAGGCGGGCGCGCAAGCGAGCTGCGTGCCCTGGGAGTGCACTCCCGACAGCGACTACTGCGCAAGCTCCGAGCACCGCAAGTGCGCCAGCGATGGCCTGTCTTCGAGCCTGGTCGAGGACTGCTCGAGCCAGGGTCTGAACTGCGTCTCCGGCGCCTGTTCGGCCCAGGTTTGCGCTCCGAACGAGCTGTTCTGTGAAGGTGGAGACGTGAAGCTCTGCGACGCAACGGGTTCCAGCTCGAGCCTCTCGGATGACTGCTCGCCCACCGAGTGGTGTGACGATCTGAGCGCGAGCTGCAAGGCTCAGGTGTGCTCGCCCAATCAACCTGCCTGCGACGGCGAAATCGCCACGACCTGCAATGCGTCTGGCAGTGGATACACGACCGGCGGCACGAACTGCGCTGCCTCGGGGAAAAGCTGCGTGGATGGCGCTTGTCAGGCCTGCGCGCCCGGGAGCGCCGTGCGCCAGCTGCGCCTGACCGAGGTTTATCTCGGCACGGGAGACTACGTCGTGATCAAGAATCGGAGCTCCACCTGTAGCGCTCAGCTGCAGGGAGTGACTCTGAGCGCGCTGACCAGTAACAGCAGCGCCACCACGAGCTTTCCACTACCCAGCCATTCCCTCGCGCCAGGCGCGTCGGTCCGCGTACTGGAGAGCGATGGCATTGGCCAGACCGGCGATCTCTACGTCAGCGGAAGCATCAGCTGGGTGTACTCGGCGGACGGCGCGGCGCTCCTGTGTCAGGGCGCCACGTGCAGCGCGGCCAATGTGATCGATGCGATGGTCTTCACGGCGAAGCCGACGACGGTTCCTGCGGGAATCAACTTCAGCCCTGGGCCACTGACGAGCATCAACACGGTCGATCTAGAGGACACCTCCGCCTACCTCAGGGTGGCTTACAGCGGTGCGGCGCCAAGCTTCCAGGCGTCGGATTGGACCATGGGGTCTGCGAGCTTGCCCCTGAACGCCAACCAGTGCCCGGCCACCCAGCCCGTGAACGGCAGCTCCTGCACCCAGTTCGGCCAGAGCTGTGTCTACGGCGCCGTCACCTGCTCTTGCAGCTTCATCACCTGGGACTGCATGTAAGCGGACGTTGCCACGCGGGGTGGTTTCGATTCACCCTACCGAGGTGACTACTCAGCTCTCACTGCAAGGCCGTCGCATCGCCGTCACCGGCGCCGCGGGCGCGCTCGGGACCACGCTCTGCCGCGCGCTGGTCGATGCTGGCGCGGACCTGTTGGCGCTGGACCGCGCCGCCTCTCACGGCCGCCTCGAGGCCCTGGCCAAAGACCTGGGTTGCCGGCACGCGGAGCTCGACGTGAGCAGCGCCGACGCCTGGGCGGAGCTCGCCGAGGGTGGCGCGCTGAGCGATCTGTCCGGCGCCGTGTTGGTCGCGGGGGGCTGGGCGGGAGGCACTGCGTTTCACGAGGCTCCGGCGGATCAGCTGGCGACCCAGCTCCAGCTCAACCTGGTCAGCGCTGGCGTCTCCATGCAGGCGTTGCTCAAACCGATGGTCCTGCGCGGAAACGGAAGCCTGGTGGTGATCGGCTCCAAGAACGCCGTCAGCCCAGAGCTCGGAGCGAAGAGCGCGGCCTACACCGCGAGTAAGGCTGGCGTCGTCGCGCTCGCCAGGGCGGTCGCCGCGGAGCTCCTGGAGCAGGGGGTACGCGTCAACGCGGTGCTCCCCAGCACCATCGACACGCCTGCGAATCGAGGCGCGATGCCCGGTGTGGACGCTTCACGCTGGGTCAGCCCGAAGTCGCTGGCAGAGACTATCTGTTTCCTGCTGTCGGATGCGTCTCGCGACGTGAGCGGCGCAGCGCTGCCGGTATACGGCAAGAGTTAATCCCCTGGCGCTACGCGCGGCAGCTGGAGTGAGCCTAGGCTCGGTACGCGGGCAAGAAGTCTCGCCAGCGTAGCTTTCGGAGATCCGCGTCGGGCAAGTCGAACGACTCTGGTTTGATCGCCAAGAGCTTCGCCTCGTCCACCTCGTCGATCAGGCTCTCGCTGAGGAACTTCTTGGCGTATTCGAGGTAGATCCGGCTCTGTACGAAGTGATCGAATAGCTCCGGGTCGAGGTGATTGAAGCGCTTCATCGCGCCCATGATGTTCATGGCCTCCGACAGGCGCTTGGCCTTCTTGTAGGGCCGGTCATCGGCGGTGAGCGCCTCGAACACGTCAGCGACGGCCATGATGCGCGCCGGGATGCTCATGTCACCCGCAAAAATTCCTCGCGGATAACCTCCGCCGTCCATCTTCTCGTGATGGCCGGCGGCGTACTCAGGAACTCGCGCCAGATTGCGCGGGAAGGGGAGCGCTTCCAGCATGCGCACCGTCTGGACCATGTGTCCGTTGATCACCAGCCGCTCCGCCTCCGTCAGGGTGCCGCGAGAGATCGACAGGTTCTCGATTTCGTCTTCGGACAGCAGCTGGCGCTCTTGCCCGTTCTCCGAGTAGCGCCTCAGGCCGATTTCCCGGATCCGGGCCTGATGCTCCGGGGGCAGAAACTCACCCCCGACGTTCGCGCGCTCCAGAAACGCCAGGTCGTCGTCGAGGTGCTGCAGCTCTGACTGATAGCGCGCTTCGATGACGTCTTCGGACTCCTTGCCGTCGAGCCTGGCGCGCAGCATCGCGATCTCCGCGCCGCGCCGCAGCGACTCGAATCGGGCGCGCACCGAGGAGATCCGGTCGACGATGGTCTCGAGCTTGGTGGCCTTGTCCATGACGTGGACCGGCGTCGTGACCTTGCCGCAGTCGTGGAGCCACGCGGCGATGCGCAGCTCGTACCACTCGTCGTCGTTCAGATCGAACTCCGCGAAGGGCCCACCGCGGGTTGCGCACAGGCTCTCTGCGATCATCTCCGTCAGGACCGGGACGCGCTCGCAGTGGCCTCCGGTGTACGGGCTCTTCGCGTCAATCGCCGCGGCTATCAGCTTGATGAACGCTTCGAGCAGCTTGCGCTGACCCTCGAGCAGCATCTGGTTGTCGAGGGCGATCCCTGCCTGGGACGCGAGCGCCTCGACTACGCGCTCCACCTCGGGGCTGAACGCGATCACGTCACCATCCGCGTCCCGCGCGTTCAGCAGCTGGAGCACCGCGATGACTCGACCCTCGGTGTTGAACAGCGGAATGGTGAGGAACGACTTCGAGCGGTAGTTGTTGCGCTCGTCGAAGCTCTTCGTCCCGCTGAAGTCGAAGCCCTCGGCGTCGTAGGCGTCGGGGATGTTGATCGACTTCTTGAGGATCGCAGCCGCAGTCGCGACGTTCTTCAGGTTGGGCTCGCCCGTCTCCCCGTCGTAAAGCGGCATCTCGGGCAGCTCGATCTTGCGCCCGGTGGTTCCGCCCAGGGCGATCGCCAGGGAGTCGGTACGCATGATCGCGAAGCGCAGGGTGTCGGTTTCCGTGCGCATATACAGCGTGCCGCCGTCGGCGTTGCACAGCTGCTTGGCCTCGAGCAAGATGCTCTCGATCAGGCGATCTCTGTCGTGCTCCGAGGACAGGCCGATGCCCACCCGATAGAGCAACTCCATCTGCCGCAGCTTGCGGCGCAGGGTCTCCGGGTCCGCCCCGTGCTCCGAGGTCGCCGCCGTGTCGCTCATGGCGTCACGCGAGCTTCAGGCGCATGCCTTCGCGGGCCACGGTTGCGCCTTCCCACATCTCCGCGGCCTCGTTTTCGACTCCCTGCATAAAAGTGTCGTCGTGGTCGGGGTCGTGGTGAAAGATGGCGAGCTTCTTCACGTTCGCCTGCTGGCTGAGGCGCACCGCCTCTTGCCAGGTGGAGTGGCCCCAGCCCACCTTTTCGGGGAACTCTTCGTCGGTGTACGTCGAGTCGTAGATGACCAAGTCGGCCCCTTCGATCAGTGCGAGCACGCTCTGGTCCGGCTTGCCCGGCACGTGCTCCGTGTCGGTGACGTAGCAGACCGACTTGCCCGCGTACTCGATGCGGTAACCGGTGGCGCCGTTGGGGTGGTTCAGCGGCGAGGTGCGTACCTGCACGTCGCCGGCGATGACGAAGGAGTCGCCCGCCTTGAAGTCCTCGAAGATCAGCGTCGAGCGCATGGTCTCGAGCGGCACCGGGAACATGGGCTGGTTCATCTGCCCGGCGAGCACCTCGCCGA
>JAUILJ010000346.1 GCA_030433055.1 Polyangia bacterium | reverse complement strand
GAACGCAGGCCTCGATGGAGAGCCAGCTTCCCCCGCGGATACAGAACACGAGGAGCTTCCCGAGGGGCGCGCCATCGACGTACTCCATCGCCTGGTAGTGGCCAGCGTCGTTCTGCGCGACCTCGAGCACGGGCACCACGTTGGGGTGGCAAATGCGCGAGACGATATGGTTCTCGTCGATGAAGTTTTGCACCACCTCGTCGTCCGCCATCAGGTGCGGATGCAGCGACTTGACCGCCGCTAGGCGCTGGGTGTCCAGGTTACGCGCGAGGTGCACCGTCGCCATGCCGCCGCTGGCGATCTCACAGATGCTCTCGTACCGCCCCCACCGGCGCCGGGACTGGTCCGGTGCTGCTGCCATATGCCGGCAGAAAGCGTGAATGCGAAGCGCGACCGTCGCAAACGCTTTGCGACGTCGCACGGAAACGTTTTAGGCCCAGCGCGAGCGGGTACTCACACGGTCCGTGGGCTTTCCCGCGAGAAAACGAAACCTTTTCGGCACGACGGCCAGCCGACCCGAAGGCTCACCGTGTCGCAGTCGCTGGCCATGCTCGGACCGCTCGCGTCCAGCAATCATGACACTCAGTGTCATATGTTGGGAGCCTGGGCGAGACCGGTGGAGCGTTGCTCCTGGGGGGTCGGGGCTCCCGCACCGCCGAAACCGGCGCGCTCTCGCGGCACCTCACCGCGCGGGGATCGCCCTCTCACAGCCGCAAATCCGAGCCAGCGGGCAGGCGGTTTCCTACCACTGGCTGGAGCGTGTATAGGGACCCTTACTCCCGCCCGTGGTCGACTGTCTGAAAGCCATTCTCGCGAGGCAGGAGCCGCATCATGCGGGGGGTTATCGAGGAGACTATGAGCACCGCAAAGCTGATTTACGACGGCAAGGAGTACGAGCTTCCAGTCCTGGAAGGCACCGAGGGAGAGAAGGGCGTCGACATCCAGAGCCTGCGCAAAGTCAGCGGCCTGGTGACGCTCGACCCGGGTTACGGAAACACCGCTTCGTGCAAGAGCGCCGTCACCTTCATCGATGGCGACAAGGGGATCCTGCGCTACCGCGGCTACCCCATCGAGCAGGTGGCGACCCGCGCTCGCTTCACCGAGGTCTGCTACCTGCTGATCTACGGACACCGCCCGAACAAAGAAGAGCTGGCGACGTTCCGTGAGCGGATGACCAAGCACACCCTGCTCCACGAGGACATGAAGAAGTTCTACGAGGGCTACGCGTCGGGCGCGCACCCCATGGCCATCATGGCCGCGATGGTGGCCAGCCTCTCCACCTTCTACCCGGACACGGAAGAAGAGCTGGACCGCAACATCATCCGCGTGCTCGCCAAGAGCAAGACCCTCGCCGCCTTCGCCTTCAAGAAGAGCATCGGTCATCCATTCATCTACCCGCGCAACGATCTCAGCTGGCCCTCGAACTTCATGCGCATGATGTTCGCCGTGCCCGCCGAGGACTACGAGGTCCCGAAGGTCTACGAGGACGCGATGAACATGCTGCTCATCCTCCACGCCGACCATGAGCAGAACTGCAGCACCTCGACCATGCGCATGGTCGGCAGCAGTGAGGCGAACCTCTTCGCCTCCATTTCCGCGGCGATTTGTGGCCTGTGGGGCCCGCGTCATGGTGGCGCCAACCAGGCCGTGATCGAGATGCTGGAGAACATCCAGGCCGCGGGCGGCGACTACGACACCTTCCTCGACAAGGTGAAGAAGGGCGAAGACGGCGTCCGCCTGATGGGCTTCGGCCACCGCGTCTACAAGAACTTCGACCCCCGCGCGAAGCTCCTGAAGGAGCAAGCTGACGCGATCTTCGAGCGCATGGGCATCCACGATCCGTTGCTCGACCTCGCCAAGAAGATCGAGGAGCGCGCCCTCAGCGACGAGTACTTCATCGAGCGCAAGCTGTACCCGAACGTCGACTTCTACAGCGGCATCATCTACCGCGCGATGGGCATCCCCACGGAAATGTTCACCGTGATGTTCGTCCTCGGCCGCCTGCCGGGTTGGATCGCGCACTGGATGGAGCAGCGCAACGATCCCGAGGGCTACCGCATCCACCGCCCGCGTCAGATCTACGTGGGCGAGACCGAGCGGGAGTTCGAGGACTGGGGCACGAAAGCGCTCTGATCCTCCGAGCTTCGGCTCGGCAGTGTTCCGCCGACCTCCGAGAGCCCGCTCCGCCGAGCGGGCTTTCCTGCATTTGGGCCAGGGCGAGCCTATTTGAGCGCTTAGTGAAACGCTTCAGGGTTTGGGGGTGAGACGCGTCGTGTTTCCGCTGCTCGCGCCCGCGACTGCGACGTCTCGCCCCGACGAAAACTGGGCCAAGGCCGCTACGGCTGGCTAAGCGCTGGAGCATGCGCCGCGCGCTCCGCTTCAGCCTGTGTTTCAGTTTGGTCGCCTTGGCCGTTGGCCTCGTCGGTTGCCAGCTCATCGAAGAGCACAACGATCCCCAAGCATCCACGACCCCGGTCGCCGTTCAGGCGACTGCAGCCCCCAGGCCAAAGCAGGCCAAGCACAAGCGCAAGCACACCAAGCCTGCCCCCGTGTCGACGCTCGATCCAGAGCCACCATCCGACGGGGCGGAGCCCGAAGGTGAGACGACCGAGGCGAGCGCGGCGGCCAACGAGGACGCCAACGCCTGCCCTGACGACATGGTGCTCGTCAACGGCGACTACTGCCGCAACGTGCAGCACACCTGCCTCGAGTATGTGATGGACGTCGAGGGTTCTCCCGACAAGGACCGCTGCAAGAAGTACTCGACGGTCGTCGAGTGCAAGGACGACAAGCCTCGCCGAAAAATGCGCTACTGCATGGACCGCTACGAGTGGCCCAACAAGAAGGGCGAGATCCCGTACACGCTCACTAGCTGGGAAGACGCCGCCCGCATGTGTAATGCCGTAGGGAAACGCCTGTGCACTCAGAGCGAGTTCAACTTCGCATGCGAAGGCGAAGAGATGCGCCCTCACGCCACAGGCTTCGAGCGAGACGACAAGAAGTGCAACATCGACAAGCCGTGGCACAAGCGCCGCAAGAACATGCTGCCTCGCGTGCAGTGCGAGGCCAGCCCCACCTGCAAGGCGGAGATGGATCGTCTGGACGGACGTGAACCGTCAGGCTCTCGCGAGGAGTGCGTCTCGCCGTTTGGCGTCTATGACATGAACGGCAACGTCAACGAGTGGGTGAGCATGCCCTGGAAGAGCCCAGGCAAGCGCTCCGCGGTGAAGGGCGGCTGGTGGGGACCCGTTCGCAATCGCTGCCGCCCCATCGTGCAGAGCCACGGGGAGACCTACATCGGGTATGAAGTCGGTTTCCGGTGCTGCTCGGCGGCCGACCAACCCGCGAAGGAGGCAACCGCCTCGAGCGCGGCGCCAAGCTCGGCGGCGGCAGTCCCCCGCATTCGTACCGGCGGCGGTTCCGCACCCATTTTCCGTCCCCCGCTGCAAGGCGCGCGGCCGGTTCGTCCGCCCGTGGCCCAGCCTCCGAGCCCGCCTGTCCAGGCGAAGCCCGCAGCCAAGCCCAAGGTCGGCGCTGAGACCGCCAGTGGCGAGACGGCCAAGCCGGCCGCTCCAGCGCAGCCAGAACACTCAGGCCAGCGCACAGCAGCTCTGGGCGGCGACTGAGCCCTGCTACGGCCCGCCGCAGGCCGGGCAGCGCTCGGATCCGCGCCATCTGAGAGGTAGCCAGCCGCAATTCGAGGCACAAACCCATAGAAGTGTGGCGGTTTGTGGCTGGACGAGAGGCCGCCTGGGGTTCAGGCTTTGCCCCCGTGTCGGTTCTGCGTTGGTTGTCTGTGTGCCTGTTGGGAGTGACCCTTTGCCTGAGCGCCTCGAGCGCGTCAGCCAAAGAGCGCTTCCACACCGTGTACAAGGGCCAGCGGCTCGGCTCCATCGCGAAGCGATACAACGTCAGCGTCGACGCCCTGTGCGCCGCGAACGGCATCAGCCGGAAGGACCCGATCAAGCCGGGTCAGAAGCTGGTGATCCCCGAGAAGGGCGAGTCCGTCGAAGAAGCCGCCAAGCGCGCCAAGCAGAGCGAGGCGGACAAAGGCGAGAGCAAGAAAGCCGAGCGCAGTCACGCAAGTCGTAAGTCCGACCGCAAGGCCTCACGCGGCAAGGCCTCACGCGGCAAGGCCTCACGCGGCAAGGCCTCACGCCGCAGGGAGTCCCGCTGGAAGGTCCACACGATTGGCAAGGGCCAGCGGCTGGGGTCGATCGCGAAGCGCTACCACGTGAGCCTTGATGCCCTGACCTTCGCGAACGACATCACCCGCAGCACACTGATCAAACCAGGACAGAAGCTCGTAATCCCCCAGCCTGATGACGAGACCGGTGAAACCGCACGGAAAGCGCGGGAGGCGGGCCGCGTCCCAGGGCTAGAAGACCGTGCAAGCCGCAGTCGACGGGAGGACCGCAGCCAACGCGCCAAGGGCAAGTCCAGCCGTGGCCGGGAGAGCTGGAAGGACTACCGCCGGCGGCCCGCGAAGCGCGGATACGTCACGCTGATCGGCTACGCGGGCTCTTGGAAGGGCTACGTGACCACGGCCAAGGGCGGTATCAACCCCGGCGCACGCAAGGCGATCTCGAGGGTGCTGGACGCGGCCGATCTCGAGGGTGGTATCCACCCGCGCCTGATCAAGTTGCTGGCGAAGGTGAGCGACACCTTCGGAGGTCGGCCGATCCGCGTGGTCAGCGGCCACCGCACGCGGAGCTACGCGAAGGCCTCACGTCACGCGCTCGGCCACGCGATCGACTTCTCGATCCCCGGCGTGCCCAACGAAGTACTGCGCGACTACCTGCTTCGCTACGACCTCGTGGGCGTGGGCTACTACCCCAACTCGAGCTTCGTCCATTTCGACGTCCGCGGCGCCAAGACCTACTGGGTCGATCACTCCGGCCCCGGTGAGCCACCTCGCTACTCCTACATCGGCAAGGGACCCGATCCCAAGTCTCTAGACTGACTCGGTGGCGAGGCGCTTCCGTGCCGCCTCGCGGTGAACAGCGTCTCCCCACAGCGTTGCGCCCTGGCATCGTCCCCCCTCTGCTGGCTCACACGCTCGCGTTGGGACCGCTAGCCGACCGTGATCAGCGCAACAGCAGCACCAGCGCGGCGACCACGAGCAGGCCGTAGACGGCCAGCTGGAAACGGCGCTCATCGATGCGCGCGTGCAATTTTTCCCCAAGGAAAATACCAGCAGGCACGGCGGGCACGAGCCAGGGGAGGCTCCGGAGCACTTCAGAGTCAATCCGACCCGCCGCGACGAAGCGCACCAGCAGCACGCTGTTCAATGTCAGCCAGACCGCCGTCAGGGTTGCCCGAAACGCGTGCTTGTCCAGGTTAAGACGGCTGGTGACGTAGACCAACAGCGGTCCGCCGGTCGCGAACACACCGTGCACGACCCCAGCGGCGGTCATCACGCCCACGACCACTGGCCCAGGGAGTGGGCGCGTGGACGCGTGAGAGTGGCGTACACGCTGCCACAGCTCCTTCACCGCCAGGATCAGCACCAGCGCACCCAAGATACGCTTGAGGCTCGCGTCGGGAGCGCGCGCGGCGATCCAGAACCCAAGCACCATCCCCAGTCCCATCGCCGGCACGATGCGCGTCAGCAGCAGTCGCCACTCGACGTGGCGGAAGTAGCGGGCGACGATATATCCCGTCTGCAGCAAGCTGATGGGGACTGCGAGGCTCAGCACGCGCTCGATGGGCATGAGCTGAGCGCCCAGTGTCAGACACAGCAGCATGCTGCCAAAGCCGGTGATCGTCTGCACGCCGTAGCTCACGCAGATGATCAGAGCGAAGGCGAACAGTATCCAGTCCATGGTCAGCGGGAGCCCTGCGTGACCGCCACCAGCGATCGACACGAGACGACGTCGTGGGCCCGCGTCTAGCACGTGCCTCGCCGCGCCGTCCCACCCTGGAGGTCCCCGGCGCCCGCTGCCAGCCGCAAAGCGGGGGCTTTTCCCTGCATCGTTGACCCCAAATAGAACACGTTCTACAGATGCTGGCTGGAGCGGAGAGCAACACATGGCCGACGCAAGCTACGAGTCCACGTATCAAACCGCAGCTGAGGACACCGGGGTGCGCCCGACACGTCCCCTGCGCAGCGCTGATGTCCCTCGCTGGGATCATGAAGCAGACGTCGTGATCGTCGGCCTGGGGGGCGCTGGCGCGGCAGCGGCGATCGAAGCCTGCCAGGCAGGGGCCAGCGTGCTGATCCTGGAGCGCGCGAGCGAAGGCGGAGGCTCCACTGCCCAGAGCGGAGGCATCATCTACTTCGGCGGCGGCACGCCCGTTCAGACGGCCTGCGGCTTCGAGGATGACCCCGCGGAAATGCTCAAGTACCTGCTGATGGCCAGCGGGCCCAATCCAGACGCAGAGAAATGCAGGCTCTACGTGGAGCAAAGCCTGGAGCACTTCCGTTGGTTCGAAGCTCAAGGCATCGAGTTCAAGCGCAGCTACTACCCAAAAAAGACGACAGAGCCAGTCACCGACGATTGCCTGCTCTACTCGGGTAACGAGAACGTGTGGCCCTTCGACGTCAGCGCAAAGGCAGCCCCTCGCGGCCACAAGCCCAAGGTCGAGGGCAGCGCAGGCCGAGTGATCATGGAGACGCTGATTGGGCGGGTGAAGGAGCTGGGCGCGGACATCCAAGAGAACGCCCGGGCGCAGACCTTGGTAGTGGACGAGCAGGGCACGGTCGTGGGCGTTCACTACAAGGAACTCGGAGAGCCCCGCTACGCTCGAGCGAAGCGAGGCGTCATTCTGTGCGCCGGCGGGTTCATCATGAATCGAGAGCTGGTGGCGCGGCACGTACCGAAGCTGCTGAACGTCAACATCCAGATCGGCAATCCCGGTGATGACGGCGCGGGGATCCTCATGGGCCTGGGTGTTGGCGCCGGGACGCTGTGCATGGGCGAAGGCTTCGTTTCCGTGCCGTTCTATCCGCCAAGCAAGTTGGTGAGCGGCATCATCGTCAATGCTCAAGGTCAGCGCTTCATCAACGAGGACGCCTACCACGGACGCACCGGGGAGTACGTCCTGCAGCAGAGCGGTGGAGTAGCCTACCTGATCCTGGACAACGAATGCTTCGGCCGCCCCATAGCCGGAATGCAGATCAAGGCGGCCGAAGAGAGCATCGAGGAGCTCGAGCGTGGCCTGGAGCTGCCGGAAGGGTCGCTCACCCACACGGTGAGCTACTACAATCGATTCGCGGAACGCGGAGAAGACCCCCTGTTCCACAAGGCAAAGAACTACCTCAAGCCCCTCGTCAACGGCCCGTACGCGGCACTCGACCTGTCCGTCGGCAAAGCGATCATCCCTGGCTTCACCATGGGTGGCCTCGACACGCTACCGACCGGCGAAGTGCTCACCGCCGACAAGCACGTGGTCCGTGGACTCTACGCGGCTGGACGCACCACCGCTGGGCTGCCCCGTTCGGCGGCCGGCTACTCGAGCGGCATGAGCATCGGCGGGGCCACCTTCTTCGGCAGGCTGGCTGGCCGCACAGCGGCGACGCGCTGAGCGGCTTGGCGGAGGCCGGAGCGTCTCACCCCCCGCCCCCTTGCCGATACTTGCCAACCACCAAAAAAAAGGGCCCTGGGCAACGCCTCCCCAGATGCCGCCCAGGGCCGTAGGCCCAGTGTTTGACGCGCCTCGCGGCGCGACCTGTGTCGATGTGCGCGCTTCCGGGCGCCGAGTCGCACCCCAAACGGGGTGAAGAGAAAAAGAGCCCTGAGCGACGCCTCCCCAGATGCCGCTCAGGGCAAGCAGCAGGCAACGCCTGCCACCCGAAGTTCATGCGCCGCTCCGAGGGGTAGGACGGCGTGGCACGCCT
>JAUILJ010000345.1 GCA_030433055.1 Polyangia bacterium | reverse complement strand
GGAGCCTGCAACGTCAGGCAGCCATGTGGCGACTCAGCCCTCACCCCCAACCCTGGAGGCTACGCAAGAGCCTGAGGAGGCGGCTCGGCTGGAGCTCCAGGTGGTGACGTCTCCCGAGGCGGCGGGTGCTGTCAACTCGACGCTCGTCATCGGGGAACGTGAAGTCGTCGTGGTGGACGCGCAGTGGACCAAGAGCGGCGCGAACGCCGTCGCTGACGCCGTGGAGCGCAGCGGCCGCAAGCTGACGTACGTGTTCATCACTCATGCGCACCCCGATCACTACTTCGGCGCGACCATCCTCAAGCAGCGCTTCCCCGAGGCTCGAGTCGTTGCGAGCGCCAGCACTGTCGAGCACATCCGTGAGACGGCGGCAGCCAAGGCGAAGGCCCAGGCGGGGATGCTCAAGGCAGAATTCCCCGGGGAACCGCTGATCCCCGACGTGCTGCAAGGCGAGCTGACCGTGGATGGCCAGGTGCTGCCGCTCATGGAGGGGCTTCAGGGTGACACCCACCCGATCACCGGCGTGAAGGTCCCCGGCGTCAACGCGCTGATCGCCGGCGATGTCGTGTTCTCGAATACCCATGTCTGGACCGCCGACTCGAGTCACGGGTCGCGTCAGCGCTGGATCGAGCAGCTCAAGAAGATCGAACAGATGGGCTTCGAACGCATCGTGCCCGGGCATCAAGCTCAAGGCGCACCCCAGACGTCGGTCGCTGTCGTGCAGACGGAGAGCTACCTCGAGCGCTTCGATGGTGAAGTCGCCAAGGCGAAGACCTCGGGGCCGCTGATCGCCGCGATGAAGGCCAGCTACCCGGATCTCAAGGCGGAGCTCTTCTTGCAGCTTGGCTCGAAGGTGCAGACCGGCGAGCTCGAGTGGCAGTGAGCTGACTAGCGGCTGGGGCAGGCGCCTTCGAGCGCCAACCCCGCGTACTCCTCGTAGCCGTTCCTCTGGCTCAGTTGCCCGCCAGGTAAATGGAGTACAGGAACGCTTTGGCGATCTGCTGCGCGTGAGGGTTGTAGCAGATGTGCCCCTGGCCTGATGCGGAGTCCACGCCCTGAGCGTCCGATGGGCAGCCGCTGGTGGACCGCACCGAGTTGCAGATCTCCCAGTAGCCGCCGCGCTCGCAGCGAGCACCGTTGCTCGGCTCCGTGCTCTCGACGTCTTCCAGGTCGAAGATCACGTCGCCTGGGAAGGTCTGCATCATCCAGGTGCGAGTCTGCATCTTCGTAGCATTTTCCGCAGGGACATTGTAGACAAAGGGCGGCGTGACGTGGAGCACACGGACGCCTGCTGCCTTGATGTCGGCGACGGCGGATTGGTACGCCGTCTGTGCGCCCGCCGCCTTGCCCTCGACGATATCGGCGTAGCCGAACTTCATGATCGCCACGCGCAGGTTGCCCGCGTTGTTCAGCGCGAGGTTGCGAAACTCGCTGATCTTGCCTGCGGGGTTTCCGTTCGTCGTCGAGAACAGCCCACCGTTCAGGCCCTGAGCGAGGTTCGTGGTCCCGCTGGTGCAGTACTCGAAGCTGAAGCCGCCCGCCTCGGCACCGTCTTCGAGGTCTTGCCCCACGGATTGATGCAGGAAGAAGCTGCGGAAGCTTTCGACCTTGGCCTTCTCACTGGATGGCAGAGCGTCCCAGGCGGAGATGCCGTTGATTCCAACGACGCCCGGTTGGGTCGAACCGCCCCCTGAGCCACCGCTACCCGAGCCTCCGTTACCGGAGTTGCCCGAGCCTCCGTTGCCGGTGTTGCCCGAGCCTCCGTTGCCGGTGTTGCCCGAGCCCCCGTTACCGGTGTTGCCCGAGCCTCCGTTGCCGGTGTTGCCCGAGCCCCCGTTGCCGGTGTTGCCCGAGCCCCCGTTGCCGGTGTTGCCCGAGCCTCCGTTGCCGGTGTTGCCCGAGCCCCCGTTGCCGGTGTTGCCCGAGCCTCCGTTGCCGGAGTTGCCCGAGCCTCCGTCGCCGCCACTGCTGGAGCCCGCGCCGCTACCTCCGTCCGAGGTGCCCCCGGCGCCGGCCGCTGGTCTTTGCCCCGCGGAACCATCGCCGGCAGCTCCGCTGGTGCTCGCTCCAGCGCTGGCGAGATCCTCCGCGTCTCCCACCTCACCCGTACAGGCGAGCGCAGTAAGGGAGAGTACGAGACCGGCACACATTATCCGACGCATAGCCCCATCAGTTAGCGGCATTCATGGGGTGACGCAACGTCAGGTTGCTCGAATTCGCCGGCTCGCCACGGGAGCGTTCCCCACGCCGCACCGGGTTCGGTGTGATGGCTGGCTCGCCCTGCCGGCCCGCGGTTCGATTCGAGACGAAGCCCGCGTTGAGAGCTGGTTGCGGCGCTCGCCAGCGCCGTGCCTTGCGCTGCTGTGCCTTGCGGTGCCGTGTCTTCCGCTTTGCGCGGGGCGCTATTTCGCCGCGAGGTAGATTGCGTACAGGAACGCCTTCGACAGCCTCTGCGCGTGGGGGTCGAAGCAGATGTGCCCTTGGCCCGATGGCGCGTCGACCCCCTGGGACTTGCTGGGGCAGCCGCCGGTGGAGCGGATGTTGTCGCAAATCTCCCACGAGCCTCCGCGCTCGCAGCGCGAGTTGTCGTCGGGGTTCGTGCTCTCCACGTCTTCGAGATCGAAGATGATGTCGTCCTTGAAGGTGTCGATCATCCAGGTGCGTGTCTGCATCTTCGTCGCATTTTCCGCAGGGACATTATAGACGAAGGGTGGGGTGACGTGGAGCACCCGGACGCCAGCCGCCTTGATGTCGGCGACCGCAGACTGATAAGCCGTCTGAGCGCCCGCAGCCTTGCCTTCAACGATGTCGGCGTAGCCGAACTTCATGATCGCGACGCGCAAGCCGTTGCCCGCGTTCGCCAGCGCCATGGAGCGGAACTCGGCGATCTTCCCTGCCGGATCTCCGTTGCTCGTGGAGAACAGGCCTCCGTTCAGGCCCGTCGCGAGATCCGTCGCCCCGCTGGCGCAGTACTCGAAGGCGAATCCGTTGGCTTCAGCCCCGTCTTCCAGATCTTGTCCAACGGACTGATGGAGGAAGAAGGAGGTGTTGGTGGTCACCTTGGCTTTCTCGCCCGCGGGCAACGCGTCCCAGGCGCCGAGGCCATCCATGCCCACCACCCCCGGCTGACCTGGATTGCTCCCGCCGCTGCCACCGTTCGTGGTTCCCCCGCTGCCGCTGCCGCCGTTGCCGCTGCCCCCGTTCCCCGAGTCTCCACCGCTGGCACTTCCACCGTTTGCGCTGCCAGCGTTCGCCGAGCCGCCGTTGCCGGAGCCAGCGTTTCCAGAGCCCGCGCTGCCGCCGTCGCCACCTGGAGAGTTAGCCGGTTGATCGCTGCCGCAGGCGAGCGTGAACAGCGGTGTTGCGAGACACAGGGCAAAGACAAAGCGACGCATGCTCGCGGTTTAGGCCCGAATGCGAAATCGCGCAACCTTCGCGCCGCGTTGGCGCCGCGTGGACTGCGCAGGACCTTGTCTGTAGGCTCTGCACATGGCGATTCGCTATGGAGTGGGGATGGAGCTGGCGTTGCCGACTCCCAATGCGCTCGACTTGGGGATCCACAATCGCGAGACACTGCTCGCTTCGGTCGTGGATCAAGTTGCGCTCGAGGATGAGTATGAACTCCGCGTCATCTTGAACTGGGACGTCCCTGTCGAGTGTCCCCATGACGTGGGTGAAGGCGAGATGCTGTTTCTCGTCGGAGACGGAGTGGGCGGGCCCCTCGCGCCAGACACGGCCAAGCGGGTGATCGCCTTGGCGGACGCTGCCGGGCGTAGCGGTGAGCTGCCCGAAGGTCTGGGCCCGGTCTTCATCGGTCCGCTGATGGACGCGAATCGCATGCTCATCTTGCCGCCTCACTGCGTCACCCAGCTGTCGAACACGCACACGAACAACCCCTTGTGCGGCGTCGCGTATGTGCCCGCTTCCGAGATGAAGAAGCTGCTCGCGGAGGTTCAAGCTCACGAGGGCCTTGCCCATTTGGGCAAGCTCCTCGACCTGTGTATGCAGGAGCGGTTAGTGCTTTCCGCGCGGATTGGAGACTGAGGACGAACCTACTTGCGGTCGTCGAACAGTCCGCCCCCAGCTGTCGGCTTCGCGGTGGGTTGCGGAGCCGCTGTCGCTGTCGGCTTCTTGGGGGGAGAGGGGACCGCCGCAGCGGGCACGGCCCGGGCCGGGTTCCCACGGGGCGCTCGTGTCTTGGCGTGGGTGGCCACGGGCGCTCCCGTGGCTGGCTCAGCCACTGAAGCGGAGGCGCTGGGAACCGCTTCGGTGGCTGCGGCTTCGCCCGTGGTGCTCGAGCCCTCGGGAGCAGGAGTAACGTCCGGCCCAGCTGCTTGAACAGGGCTCTCGCTCCCCGCTTCGGGTGCCGCGCTCGCGCTCGCCGGTTCCTGGGCGCCGCCGCGGGTCAACGCGATCCCCAGCGCGATGCCCCCTCCAACGACGATCACCCCGAGCGCCGCCCCGATCAACGGTAAGGCGGAGCGCGAGCGCGGCGTCACCAAGCTGGTCTCCAGCCCGGCGTCGGTGGGCGCCGAAGGCCCGGAGGAGGTGTTGACGTGCAGCTGCGCGCTGACGGGCGACACCGCGCCTCCCTGCGGATACGGCGTGGCGACGGTGTGGGCGAGGGGCGCGGCGGGATCCGGAGTCTGTAGAGGATAGCCTGGCACGCTCGCCTGCTGGGCCCTGTGAGCTCCACTCAACTCCGCCGGGGATGCGTAGAGCCCGGGTTGAGAGAGCAAAGCCGCGAACGCCTCGAACATCTCCGTGGCGGACTGGAAGCGCTGGTTGGGATCCTTGGCGAGCGCGCGCGCCATCCAAGCGTCTACACCTGCGGGGACTTGCGCCTGGGACGAAGGCGGAGGCGGATGCTCGAAGCAGATCTTCATTAGCAGGTCGCCGAGGCCATCGCTGTCGAAGGGACGGAAGCCGCAGATGCACTCGTAGGTGATCACACCCAGCGCCCAGAGGTCACTGCGCAGGTCGACGGTCTTGTTGCCGCGCGCCTGCTCGGGACTCACGAAGTGCGGCGTGCCGATCAGCGTGCCGGTCTTGGTGCCGCTGTCGGTCGTCGCGTCGAAGGAACCGCCGGTCACCTTGGCGATCCCAAAGTCCAGCACCTTGGCGACCTCGGCGTGAGCTTCCTGCACCAGGAAGATGTTGTCCGGCTTCAGGTCGCGATGGATGACCCCCGCGGAGTGCGCGTGGGAGACGGCGCGGCTCACCTCGGTCATGATCCGTGCGGTATCGTTGACGCTCAGGCGCCGCACACGCTCCAGGCGATCCGCCAGGCTCTCTCCGTTGAGCAGCTCCATGGCGATGTAAGGCACGCCATCCACGACGCCGAAGTCGAACACCTGCACGATATGCGTGCTGCGCAGCGCCGCCGAAGACTGAGCCTCCAGCATGAAGCGCTGTAGAGCGCTCTCGCTGGACGCCAGGCTCGGATTGATCAGCTTGATCGCGACGGGCGACTTGAGGGTGACGTGGCGTGCGCGCCAGACGGCTCCCATGCCGCCCTCACCCAGCTTTGATTCCAGTTGGTAGCGACCGTCGATGACGTGACCCGCTGCCAGGTTCCCCAGATCGCTCATGGGTCTACAGTCCTTCCGCTACACGAGGTGCCCCGCTGGACACATCGGTCGAGGCGCCCCGCACCGGGCTCCTGTCCTCCGCTGCGCGCCCCCACGACGCCCTCGATCCTACGAGGCATGCCATGGAAGCGCCACGACCCCAAGCTCCCAGGGAGCAGCCGCGCTGATGGTATTTCCGCGTCATTTCCGTAGCTCTGGCGCCCAGAGTGCACCTTCGGTGGTTGGTACCGGTCTCGCCAACCAGCACCGGCGATTTATTTCAGTCTGGGAACACTTGCAGGCCCCGCGCAAACACCGAAACCCAAGGACGGACGACCGGACGAGTAACTGGAGGCACTCGGGCGCTCGAACGCCGTGGCGCGAGCGTGGCCCGAACCCGAGGGGGACTCCAGTCCGCAACCTTCAGGTAACGCCGCACGGAAATTTTGCGGGCCGTGTCCCGTTTGGTGTTCCTGTGTTGCAATGCTCGCGCCCGGTGGCGAGGTGCTTGGAGCCGCGCTTCGGCGCGGAAGTGTTTGGGGAAACGGAACCCCAATATTTATAGGGTTCGGGTGCGCACTAGGTGTTGAAATCACCCCCATACGTGGGTGTATCCTGGCGCCCAACGAGGGGCCAGCAGCCGAGGTGGAAGCTTCGGCCGCGGTGCGCAGGTGCCTGCCGATCCAAGTCGAGCGGTGGGCGAACGTCTATTTCCAGGAGGATACCTCCGGGCTGATGATGATCTGCGCTCTCCACGGCCTCTACCGATGCTTGTCCAGAGCCGAGAACGGACGTGACCATGAATCATCCCAGAGCTACCGAGCGTAGTATAACCATGCGGAATTGCCGTTTCGGCCGCCCGCTGCTGTCGCTCCTGGGCGCTTGCGCTTGCGTGTTGCTCAGCGGCGCCGCGCACGCGCAGGGTGGAGCTTCCGACAGCGCCACAGCCCAGGCGCTCTTCGAAGAAGGGCGCAAGCTCCTGGAGGCTGGGAACAGCGCCGCAGCCTGCCCGAAGTTCGAAGAGAGCCAGCGCCTCGATCCTGGAGTGGGCACGCAGTTCAACCTGGCCGACTGCTACGAGAAGGATGGGCGTACAGCGAGCGCCTGGAGCCTGTTCCTCGAGGTCGCCGCGGCGACCAAGAAAGCAGGGCAAACAGACCGAGAAGCGGTGGCGCGCAAGCGCGCCGAGGCGTTGCGTCCAAAGCTCTCACGCCTGGTGATCCAGGTTCCGCCCAAGAGCAACGTGGAGGGGCTCGAGGTTCAACGGGATGGCGTCACCGTGGGGAAGGCGCAGTGGGGCCTTGCCGTGCCGACGGATCCCGGCGTTCACGTGATCCGCGTCAGTGCTCCAGCCAAGAAGGCGTGGGAGACGCGGATCGAGGTCGAGAAGGGCCCGAACGTGCAGACGCTCAGCATCCCCGTGCTCACCGACGCACCTGCGTCGGAGACGGTGGGGGAGGGCGACGCGGAGGACACCAGCGCGTCGTTCGCAGGCGAGGCGGAGCCGGGCACGCCCACTCAGCGCTACCTCGCCTATGGCTCGTTTGGCGTGGCAGCGATCGGCATCGGCCTCGGGACGGTGTTCGGCCTGAAGGCCATTTCCAAGAACGACGACTCCAACGCCGAGGGTCTGTGTGATGGCAACCGGTGCGTCGCGGAAGGCGCCGCGCTACGCGATGATGCGCGCAGCGCTGGCAACATTTCCACGATCGGATTCGCGCTGGGCGGCGCCGGCCTGGTGGCGGGCGTGTTGCTGCTGGTACTGGAGCCGAAGCCGAGCGCGCCTCAGGCTGACTCCGTCGCGTGGTCTGCCTACGCGGCGCCCGGCGGTGGTGCGATTGGTCTCGGAGGTGCGTTTTGAAACGCGAACATCGCAGCAAGAGCGCACTTCGGGTTTGGGGGTTAGGCGCGCTGCTCTGCCTCGCGGCCGCCTGCAACAGCGTGATCGGTGCTGACGAACCGGAGCTCGTCGATGACCTCGGCAGCGGAGGCGTGGGTGGCGGAGGCGCTGATGCCAGCGCTGGCAGCGGCGGCAACACATTCGGCGGAACGGCAGGTACCGCAGGGAAAGGCGGAACTGGCGGCAGCGCCGGCAGTGGTGGCGCGGCGGGCGCTGGTGGCATCGCCGGTGCCGCAGGGAGCGCCGGCAGCGCGGGAACTGGTGGCGCGGCGGGCACCGGCGGCGTGGGCGGCGCCGCGGGCACCGGCGGGGCGCCGGAGTGCAGCGCGGCCGAGAAAGACTGCGATGGGCTCACGCCCCGGGAATGCAGCAACGGACAGTGG
>JAUILJ010000344.1 GCA_030433055.1 Polyangia bacterium | reverse complement strand
CTACAGAGATTGCTGGACGAGCACCAAACACCGAAAAGTGGTGGGCTGAAGGTGAAGACGTTGGACCTCACCCAAGAAGCCGAGGTCGAACGCGCCTTCGCGGAGGTTGGCGAGGTAGACCACGTCGCGATCACCGCGGTGACCCCGATCGGCCTGATGCAGAACGGCTTCGTCAACGCGAGCGCGCTCGAGGTCGATGGTGGTCATCGACTGATCCGCTAGCGTCAGCCCAGGTCGACGGGTACCCGATGGGTCAGTAGCAGCTCGCGCTGGGTGACATGGCAAGCGTAGGCCAGGATCTCAACTCCTGCCTCGTGTGCCTCCACCAGCGCGTCCGCGTATGCTGGGTCGATGTCACGCGCAGCGATCACGCGCTGCGTGTCGCCGCGGCTGCTGCAGAACAGCAGCACGGCGCGATCACCCCCGCGCTTCAGATCGATCAGCTCCCGGAGGTGCTTTGCGCCCCGCTTGGTGACTGAGTCCGGGAACGCGCTGGTGCCTTGACCGCGGTCCAAGGTGACGTTCTTGACTTCGACCCAGCAGAGCCCCGCGGGAAATTCTAGCTGGAAATCGATGCGGCTCTCCCCTGTGCTGACTTCACGGCGCAAGCTCGAGAAGCCCACGAGCTCGCGAACGGTGCCGGCTTCGAGTGCCTCCTGAGCGAGCGGATTGGCACGAGCCGTGTTCACGCATACCAGGCCGCGGCCGACGCGGCATAGCTCCCAGCTGTAAGGGAGCTTGCGCTTGGGGTCGTCGCTCCGAGACAGGAAGACTTCGCTGCCTGGCGCCGCAAGGCCTGTCATGGCACCCGGGTTGGCGCAGTGCGCGGTGATGCGCTCGCCTGTTGCGAGTTCTATATCCGCAAGGAAGCGCTTGTAGCGCTTCAGCAGGCGGCCCTTTTCTAGCTTGGGGAGCCTCACTCGCGTTCCAGCGTGGCGAGCGCTTCGACATGCTCGGAGGCCGGAAACAAGTCGTACGGGGTCACCTGGGTCAGGCGATACGCTCCGCTCAATTCGCTCAGGTCCTTGGCGAGGCTCTTGGGGTTGCAGGACACGTACACGATGCGCTGAGGCGCGAGCGCGAGCAGCCTCGGAGCGACCCCGGGACCCAGTCCTTTGCGCGGCGGATTCACCATGATGGTGTCGAACGGAGGCTCTGCGCCTGCGCGCTCGTCGAGCAGCGACTGGAGCGCTTGATCGGCTTCGCTGCCGACGAGACGAAGCTCCAGTCCATTTCGCTTTGCGTTGCGCAGCGCCAGCTCGCGCGCCTCTGGTACTGACTCGATCGCCGTGACCTGGCAGCCGTTCTTGGCCGCGCGCAGCGCCAGCGCGCCCACGCCGGAGAACACATCGAGCACTCGTGTTCCCACGACGCAGTCCACAGCGTCTCGCTGCAGTCTCGCTGCTGCGTCGCGGTGAACCTGGAAGAAGGTGCGCGGGAGCAGCTCGAAGCTCAAGCCATCGACCTCGTCGATCAGCGACTTGTAGCCAGCGACCCAGCTTGGCGCTTCGGCGCCGAACACGGCGTCTCCTGGCCCACTGCTCCCGATGAACACGCTGCTGGCGCCTGCGGCGATCGTTCGGCCTGCTAGCTCCTGGGCTGCGCCTGGTGGTAAATCCCCAAGGAAGCAGACCATGCAGGCTCCACGCGCGTTCGCACGAAGGGCCAGGTACTTGAGCTCGCCGCCGCCGCCGCGGGTACTCGGCGAACCCGGCTTGCCCAGGTTGGCGCGGAGATGATTGAGCGTGCGCGGCTCTCCGCACCCAGCATCCAGCGCGGGCGTCGAGTGAGGGAGCAGGGACCGGAAGTCCTCCAGTACCTTGATCAACCGTTCGCTGATCTGGAGCAGCGCAGGCTCTGGCAACAGGCACTCCTGCATGCCCTGAACCTGGTGCGAACCCCGCCGGTAAGCGCCCAGCAGCGCGCGCCCCCGGTGTTGTCGGGTCAGGTAGATGATGCGGCTACGCCAGCCGCTTAGATTCCCCGTGGAAACGCATGCCTCGACGGGTCGATCGAAGCCTTCTCTGGCCAGCGCCTTCGAGACGAGGGAACGCTTGAACTCGCGCTGGAACTCGGCGCTCGTGTGCATCAAGCGACACGGGCTGCCGGGCGTCCAGCGGGGGCACTCGGGCTCCACGCGCGCGTCGTTCGTGCTGCCTCGGAGGTCGAACAGCCTCAGCACGCTCTTGTGCTGCCCGCGATGCACGACCAGCGCCTCGCCCTGCTCCCCCGGTAGCCCGTTGCCAACCACCACGGCTGCCTTGACGCCTGCGACGTGCCCTACTCCAAGGCCATCGTCGTTCAGGTCGTCGACCGTCACCTGCACCAACTCACCGCTGACGAGCCGCTTCACGGGCTGCTGCTTAGCGGGCTCCGGGAGTCGGCGCCAGGCCTCAACCCCACTCGAGGGGTGCAATCGATGGGCGGGCCCTGCGGCGCCCCCGCGTCTGGGCCGTCGCCTGAGTCTGCATTGGAACCGGTCGCAGCACCCGCCGGAGCAGTTCAGTCCAGGTCGGTGTGGGCGCTGGCGCGAGCCGGGCGCGGGCAGGGAACGTGACGGTCATGCTGATCTCCTCGCTGAGCCGGGTGTGAAACGGCGTCATCCTTACGTCGTTCCTGGGGCTCGCGAATCGACACGCAATCGGCGTTTTGTTTAAGAAATGTTCACTGCTGACAGCAGGGTGGCGGGAGCCCGGCAGCTCAGAGCGTTCCGCGCGCACTCGAGCCCAGGGGCAGACGACCGACTCTTCAGTGGAGGTTGAACCAGGTCTTGCCCGGCTCTAGATCCAGATGGACGTGGTCGTGGTGATCGGCGTTGTAGTTGGGCGTGAGGATCAGATTGAAGACGCGGCTCGCGTGGGTGTCGCAGATCAAAGAGCGGAGCCAGCGCGCCTGAGGCTCACTCTGCTCGGTGCACACGGGAGCACCGATGGCGCCGGCGAAGTCGCGCTGTATTTCGTAGCGGGTCCCGTCTTGGAGTTCGAGGCTCGCTACGTCGATGGCCAAGCCCAGGGCGTGTTGGCTCGGCTTTCCCGAGCGGCGAATCACCGCTCCAGGGCGCAGCAGGCTGGCGTGGCGGACCACGCGAACGCCCCGTCGTCCCAGCTCTCGGGTCCAGTCATCGAGGCTCAGGGCGAGCCTGCAGTCGAGCACGTCGTAGTCACCGCGCGTGCCGGGCGCCTTGGCGCCGTTCATCACGATGCTCACGCCGTTGAGCGGTCCACTGAGCTGCACGGGCAGTGCGACGTCCCGGGTGGCCTTGTTCGGTGCGTAGGGTTTCACGGCCAGCTGGCGCGCCGCGAGCTGATTCGCACAAGCCTCGCTGGAGAGCGCAGCGTAGACCAGGGCAGGGGGACTGCTCGGTGGCGTCGGGATCGGAAGCGCCTGAGGTGGCGCTGCGGTTGCCGGCGCTGGCGCTGGGTACCCAGGTTGCGCCGGGTCTTGAGCCGCTGGGCCGGCCGGGTGCTGCGTCGCCTGATACGTTGCCGCGGGGATATTCCCGGGGGCACTCCCCGGCTGCGCACCGGGCCCCGACATGCCGGTGGGCAGGTAGTAGTAGGGTTGCGCCGTCCAGGGCCCCTGATACGCGCTGCTGGGCACCCGCGCAGGGTCCGTCTCATGGGCGCAGCCAACCAGAACGGGCAGCCCAATCACGGCGCACCCGAGCCGCAACAGACCGCGTCGTGGGTCCGACCTGAGCAGCGAACGGAAGGCGCTTCGAGGGGGTGGCGGCTGTCGGGTCACTCCGCCTGAAGCCTAAGCTTGGGTCCGCGTTAAGGACAAAAACCCGGAGCAGGTACTCCAGGACACTGAGTATGCGTTCCGGATCGCCGGACGCTAGGCGCGAGATAGCCGCGCTATCAGCAGACCACCCACCAGCGCTGCGACGATAGCCGAGGAACCATGGCCGAGCACCATGTGCACGTGTCCGCCCGCGGAGCACTGCAGGTTGGTGATGGCCCCGGCGAACAACCCTACGGCGGCACCCAGGCCGGTGCTGCGCCAGCGCGCACCCGCGGGGAAACAACCCCGAACGCCGATTGCGACGAGCACCAGGGGACCGGCTACCCAAGCCAGGGTGTGCCCCATGCAGCTCAGCGTGCCCGCCGGCTCCGGTGCGATCGGATTGAGCGATGGCAGCAACATCGCCAGCGCCCAGAAGGTAGCGATGCTCGCGACGACCAAGCCAATCAGCCTGCCCGTCGCCGTGCCCAAGCCGTACGGGCCCCGCCGCAGCGCGAGCCACGCCAGGGCGGTGCCGAGCACGAACGGCACGATGACGTGGGAGGCCGAGTACCAAAGCGGCACCTGGTCGAAGCTGCCCTTGGCCGCTCGAACGCCGAGGCGCCCGAAGGCCCAGACACCGGCCGCGACGAGCGCCCAGCTGCGGACACGCCAGAACTGCGCTCGCGTGGGCGCAGGACCCAGGTCCGAAGGCGCGGGTGGGACCGCGGCGCCGCCCATGACTGGATCCGGGATGCTCCCGAGTTGGTCCAGCTGAAAGGCGTTGAGGTCGTCGAGTGCCTCAGGAGGAGGACGAATGGTCATCTCTCACCCCCTTCCCCTGACAGCAGACCTGCTTGCTCGAGCGCCGTGCGGATCTCCTGGTAGGCGTGGAACGCCCGCAGCTTCACGGCGCCCTCGGTGGTTCCCAGCACTGCCGCTGCCTCGCGGATACTGTGACCCTCGTAGCGCACCAGCACGAAGGCCTCCCGTCGAGCGACGGTCATGCTGTCGAGCGCCTGCTGTACCACCTCGGCCATCTGTGACGCGGCCAGCTGCGCTTCTCCACTCGCTTCTGGGCCCGCGTGAGGCTCGGGATATGGGGGAGCGTCGCTGTCCCGGGTGCGCGACACTTCCTTCGGGCGGCTCTTCTTCGCGCGGTATGAGTCGATGTAGCAGTTGCGCGCGATGGCATACGCCCAGGGCATCACCGCAGCGCCGCGCCCGAAGGAGCCTCGCGCCCGGTGCATGCGGACGAAGGTCTCCTGGAGCAAGTCCTCGGCGCGCTCGAGGGAACCACACATCCGGCGCAAGAACGGGAGCAAGCGCTGCGCGATGGGGCCGTACAGCTCGTTGAACGCCGAATCGTCGCCCGCCGCATAGCGGTCCATGGCGGCGTCCAGAGCGCTCGTGTCCGGCTCCTGGCTGCTCATCGACAAGACTGCGCCCCACGCTCCAATATGTGCGCATGCAAGCGAAAACGCGGGTCTGGGTCAATGGCGACATGCTGGGAGCCGAGGCGAGAGTACGGCTCTTCTACGGTCACTAGGCCTGGCGGTTTGATCAACCGACGCGGATTCAGTGCCGTGAGCGCCAAAACCACGCGCCCCAGCGACGGCAGCCTGGTGGTCAGCTGGAGCCGGTGTCCCCGCGCGGCACGGGCGGGGGCCTGAGCGCCGAGCTGGGCGGCTCTGAGAGGGCCGCGGGGCGGGACTCTGGGAACATGCTCGCGCGCCGTCCGGGGAGGATCGAGGGCGTGCGGCCCTCGCCCACCCTCGCAGGATCCCCCACCAACTTGAGGCACTCCTTGACGATGGACTTGAGCGTTTCGAACACGCCTTTGCCGTCGCGTGCGCACGCGGGGATCTGGATCAGATCGGGAGCGAGCCCGAGCGTGCGGCGAAGCTCTTCAGGGCTCAGGATGTCAGTCAGGTCCCGCTTGTTGAACTGGACCACCATGGGCACCCGGGCAAACTCCATCCCCTGACGGGCGAGGTTGATCTCCAGGTTGTGCATGCTCTGGATGTTCGCATCCAGCGCAGCCTCCTGGCTGTCCACCACGAACACCACACCGTCCACGTTGCGCAAGATGAGGCGGCGCGTGTCGTCGTAGGCGATCTGACCAGGCACCGTGCACACGTGCAGACGGATCGAGTAGCCCTTGAACTTGCCGAGGTGCACCGGCAACAGATCGAAGAAGATCGTGCGCTCGCTCTCGGTGGTGAGGGTGAGCAACTTACCGCGGTACTCCGGCCGGCTGTGGCCATGAATGTACTCGAGGTTGGTCGTCTTCCCACCCAAGCCCGGCCCGTAGTAGACCAGCTTCAGCAGGACTTCTTTTCTGCCGTGGTGAACCGTGGGCATCGTGGGTCGTGATGTTTGACACCCTTCACGGGTGAACGCGGGCGGGAAGAGTGGGCGAGAAGCGGGCGGCTCGCGCCGCTGGAAGCGTATCACACCGGGCGGCCGGATACTGCGGGTTCCGCCTCGCTCGGGGGTTTGGCGCTGGTGAGGCCGAGCGGCTCCGCGAGGTGCCAGCTGCGACGCCGCAGCGGGGTTTCAGGCCGGGTTGATGGCGCGTTCCAAATGGTCCTTCAGCGTCTGGAGGCGGTAGGGCTTGTGGAGCAGCGTGACCCGGGGGTGTTGGAGCAGCCGCTCACTCGCCTCGTGCGCGGTGAAGCCCGTCGTGAACACCACCGGCAAGTCCGGCGCACGCACCCGAAGCCGGCCAAACACCTCCTCTCCACTCAGATCAGGCATCGTCAGATCCAGGACGACGACGTCGATGGGGTGATCCGCGAAGAGCGCGAGCCCCTGAGCCCCATTCGCCGCACTGAATACCTCGAAGCCCTCGAGCTCGAGCATGCTCTTGGTGACCTCTCGAACCATCTCGTCGTCATCGATCAAGAGCGCGACACCCCGTCGCTGCATGGCCGGCACCGCCGCCTGGTCAGTCCGCGGCTGTTGACAGGGGAGCCAGATGCGGATGCGCGTGCCTCGACCCGGTGCACTTTCTGTGTGGATAATTCCCTGGTGAGCGCGCACGATGCCGAGCACCGAGGCGAGGCCCAGCCCTCGGCCTCCCGGTTTGGTCGTGAAGAACGGGTCGAAGATGCGCGCCAGCGTCTGTTCGCTCATCCCGACGCCCTCGTCTTCGACATCGATGCACACGAAACCGTGCTGCGCTGGCTTCAGCGGCAGCGGCGACTCGGGGACAGAGGCCTGGTACCGATCGCTCTGGGCAGGCGCGACCGGACTCTGTTGACTGGACGCGCGCAGGAAGATTCGCCCCCGCTGCCCACGCAGCGCGTCGGTGGCGTTCGCCACCAGGTTCATGCACACCTGGCGCAGCTGGCCAGCATCGACCCAAACCTCGGGCAGCCCGCTGTCGAGCTCGAAGACGAACTCTGGACGTGTACTGCTGCCTGCCGCCGTGCGGACCTCCAGCAGATCGACCGTTTCACGCAACAGGTTGGCGAGCTTCAGCTTGCTCTTGTTCAGCTCTCCTCGGCCAGTGAAGGCCAGCATTTGAGCGGTCAGCTCTCCGGCAGCTACCGCGCCAGACTCGATCAGCTCCAGGTGGCGCGCGGCGGGCGAGCTCACGCTGATGAGCTTCCGCGCCAGGGCGGCGTTGCCCAACATGCCCAGGAGCAGGTTGTTGAAATCGTGGGCGATGCCGCCCGCCAGGAGCCCCAGGCTCTCGAGCTTCTGTGACTGAAGCTGTTCGGCTACGCGTTGTTGTCGAGTCTGCTCGCTTTGTTTCCGGGCGGTTATGTCTTCGAACATCGCAATCAGGTAGCCCGGTGCCTCTGCGTTGCCCGCAGTCGTGACCGTCAGTTGTGCCCAGCGTGGCGCGTCGGAAGGTTGCTCGAGGCGGTGTTCGGCGCGATAGGTCGCGTGCGGGTCCAGGCTATCGAGGCTGGACCGGAGCGAGGGGCGCTCCTCGGCGACGATCAGATCTTCCAGCTGGACTCCGCGCAGCTCCGAGGTCGGGGCCGCCAGCATGCCGGCGAGGGCATCATTGGACTCGAGCACGCTTGCGCGCAAGCTGCACAAGGCGATCCCCATCCCGGCGCGCTCGTAGATCGCGCGGAACCTGGACTCACTCGCGCGCAGCGCTTGCTCGTCGAGCACGCGCTC
>JAUILJ010000343.1 GCA_030433055.1 Polyangia bacterium | reverse complement strand
GGGCTCCGCGGAGCAGTTTGACCAGGTCGTTTGTTTTTCCGATGGCGCCAGCGGTGCGACCGGAGAATTGGGACAGTGCGCTGACGGCCTGCTTGGAGTAACCGGACTTGAATCGTTCCTCCTCCACTCCGTCGCAGTTGTAGTCAAACGGCTTCAAGCCGGCGATGTTGTGTGGCGTCGCGTAGTAGTCCATTTCCCCGGGGTACACACTGGCGGAGCCCTGGACGCTCCCGTTGTCCGCGCAGTCGCCGCCCCGGTCGGCGTACATCCCGGTCGCGCTGCACGTCTGCGCGGAGAAGCCGTCGCCGTCGTTATCGATCAGCGTGTTGCTGCACTCGCCGTTGCTGCTGTTGCAGCTGTCCTGAGTGCAAGCGTCCTGGTCGTCGCACGTGTCCGCGCTCTGAGGGCCACAAGTGTGCGTCGTCTGGTTGCACTGACTCACCACGCACAAGAGCCCTGCGACGCAGTCGTCGTCGCTCGCGCAGGTGTAGTGGCAGTCGTCCTTGCAGCCGTCGGTCTGGTTGCCGTTGCGCTTGTCGTCGCAGTCTTCACCGCGGCCGGGGTCGGAGTAGCCATCGCCGCAACGGCTCACCACGCAGTGCTCGTTCAGGCAAATGCGGCGGTCCGAGCTGCCAGCGTCAGCGCCACCAGCATCGGCCGCGTCGCCTCCAGCATCCGAGCTCCCCGCGTCTGCTCCAGCGTCGCTTGCCAGCGTGCACGTCTGCCCGTCGGGCTGGCCCGTGCACGCGGTCACCACACCGCCGGTCGCGCCGTTGCCTCCGTCACCGCTCGCATTGCCACTGCCGCCTTGAGCCCCGCTGCCGCCCTGCGCGCCAGAGCCAGCAGCGCCCGAGTCTGCCGGGGCGTCGCTGAACTCATCCAGGCCGATCAACGAGCTGCAACCGGCACAGAGTAAGACGAGCGCGCTCACAGCGCCGCGGGGAAGCCAATCCATGGCGCATGGTTTGACCCGTACGCTCCCGCAGGTCAATCGACACCGAGGCGAAACGCGGCGGCCCGAGCGCGTCTCACCCCCCGATCCGCAGGACTCGACTTCGGGGCGTGAAGCTTCCGGTCCAGGCGGAGATCCTCGGCGCCTATCGGGCGAAAACTGGGCCCAGCCGGCGACTTCGTGAGACTTGCTCCAAGGTGAGCTGGGCCGAGGTTCTGAAGCAGATGAAGAGCGTGCTGGACGTTGAGCTGGTCAAGCTCAATGACTCCAAGGTCACGATCGGCACGGTGCTCATCGTGGTCGGCATCCTGCTGGTGACCCACGTCAGCTCGAAGCTGATTCAGAGCGGTATCAAGCGCGCGCTGCACAAACGCGGAATCGATACTGGAGGTGGGCTCGCCACCGCGAACCGACTCGCCCACTACGCCGTGATGGTGATCGGCATCGGCGTGGCGCTGCAAACCGCGGGGATCAAGATCGGTGCGCTGTTTGCCGCCGGCGCGGTGTTCGCAGTTGGCTTTGGCTTCGCGATGCAGAACATCGTGCAGAACTTCGTCAGCGGCGTGATCTTGCTGATCGAGCGCTCAATCCACGCGGAAGACGTGGTGGAGCTCAACGACGAGCCTGTGCGCATCGTCTACATGGGGATCCGCTCCACCCTCGTGGAGTCCCTCGATGGTGAGAGCCTGATTGTGCCCAACTCCACGCTGGTCCAATCCACGGTGAAGAACTACACGCTGCGCGACCCGCACTTTCGCGTGCGGGTGCAGGTCGGCGTCTCCTATTCGAGCGACATGAAGCTGGTACGCGAGGTGCTGCAGAAGGTGGTCGACGAGCACACCGAGGGGCGCCCCGGCATGGTGTTCCTCACCGCGTTCGGTAGCTCCAGCGTGGACTGGGAAGTCGCCGTGTGGACCGACGATGCATGGCGTTTCCGCATGAAACAGTCGAAGGTGCGCGAGGCCATCTGGGAAGCGTTCGCGGAGCACAAGGTCGTGATCTCATTCCCTCAGGTCGACGTCCATTTCGACGCTCCAGTGGCTGAAGGCCTCGCTCGCCTGGGCCAGCGCGCTGCCTGACGCCCCGCGCTGGCTGCTTCGATGCGCGCCGCGGGACGCCATAAGCGGATTCCATGGGTTTGTCTCCGGAGGCGGGATGCCCTGAGTTATCGTCGCGTCGCCGCGAGGTGAGAGGAGGCCCATGCACCCGCCGCTCGACGACTACCCGATTCATCACACCGTGTGCTGCCTGCTTTGGCGCAGCCCTCAACAGCCACTCGAAGGCTTCACGCAGAGCCTCGAACCAGCGCTCGCCGAGCTGCTGACTGAGCTGGACAGCAGCTCCGATCTGCAAGGCGAGAGCGCGCATGAAGTGACGCTGAACCTGGCCGATGGCCCAGCGTCACCCATCGAACGCGCGAGAGACGACGGCAGCCATGTCGGCGCTGTGCTCACGCTGCGGTTGCCGCACGGCATCGCAGGCGACCGAGCCGCCCACCAGACCTTCGAACTGGCGCGCCGGCACGTCGCACCACACACCGCACACGTCGATGGCTACCTGCTGGAGGTCGCGGTGGCGCGAGACTACGAGCGCGACTGGCCAACTGGAGAGCGCTCCCCAGGCTTGAAGCAGATCAGCCTGATCTACAAGAAGCCGGAGCTGACCTCGGAGGCCTTCCTGCGCCACTGGCACCTGATCCACACGCCCCTGGCGCTCGAGGTCCACCCGTTGTGGCGCTACCTGCGAGGCGTGGTGACCAAGGCGCTGAACGAGGGCGCCCCGCCCTACGACGCGATCGTCGAGCTTCAGTTCCGCGAGGCAGAGGACGTTACCGACCTGACGCGCTTCTACGGCGGGGACATCGCCAACATGAAGCGCATTGGCAAAGACGTGGCGAGCTTCATCGATCTGTCGACGATCAACATCATCAACACGAGCGAGCGGGTGCTCCACTGCCCCGACCAGGCCAAGGAAGGCGAAGCATGATCTTGGACGACTTCCGTCTCGACCGCCAGGTCGCCCTGATCACTGGCGCCGGAAAGGGGATTGGCGCTGCCACCGCCGAGGCGTTCGCCGAGGCAGGCGCGGACGTAGTGCTGGCCGCGCGCACCGAATCGGACCTGGAAGAGGTCGCGTCTCGTGTGCGTGCGCTGGGCGCAGAAGCCTTGGTCGTGCCAACCGACGTCACCGACCGCAAAGCCCTGGAGGCCCTGATCGAAGCCACACGGAAACATTTTGGGCGCCTGACGCTGCTGGTGAACAACGCCGGCGGCGGGCCGTTCAAGCCGGCGCTGGAGACCAGCGAACGAACCTTCGAGCACACCCTGCGCTTCAGCCTCACGTCTGCTTTCTTGCTCACTCGCCTCGCCGCGCGACTGATGCTCGAGCAGAAAGGCGCGGCGCCCCTCGGCGCAGTGCTCAACATCTCCTCGGCCCTCGATCATCAGGTCGAGCGTGGCTTCGTCGCATACGCCACCGCGAAGGCAGGCATGGCGCAGATGACCCGCATCCTGGGCCACGAGTTGGCCCCCAAGATCCGCGTGAACGGCCTGTCCGTCGGCTCCGTCGAGACGCCGGCTCTCGCGCCGTTTCTCGGCATCGATGGCATGCGGGAGAAGATGGTGGAGAAGCTACCCATGAGGCGCATCGGCCAGCCGCGTGACGTGGCCAGCGCGGCGGTCTTCCTGTGCTCACCAGCCGCGTCGTGGATCACCGGCAAGCTGCTCGAAGTGGACGGCGGCGCCGTCGCATCCAACTTCCCCATGGAAACGAGTGACCTGTGAAGCGCTTCGAGGGGAAGGTCGCGCTGGTGACGGGCGCCGCGAGCGGCATAGGCCGCGCGACGGCTCTGCGCCTGGCGGAGGAAGGCGCACGCGTGGCCTGCGTGGACCTGAACGCCGACGCCCTGAGCGAGGTGGTGGAGGCTTGCCGCAGCGCCGCGGGAGAGGCACTCAGCTTCGCGCTCGACGTGAGCGAGGAGGCGAGCGTGGTCAGCTGCGTCGCTGAGGCTGTGCAGCGCCTCGGCGGCCTGGACGTGCTGTGCAACGTGGCCGGGATCCTGCGCTTCGAGCACAGTCACGAAATTCAGCTCAGCGACTGGCGGCGGGTGCTCGACGTCAACTTGACCGGCACGTTCTTGTTTTGCCGCGAGGCAATTTCTCACCTGCTGAAGGTCAAGGGCGCAATCGTGAACACGTCGAGCACGGCCGCCCTCGGCGGGCACCCCTGGACGCTGGCCTACACCGCCTCGAAGGGCGGCATCCTGTCCCTGACCCACGGGCTGAGCGTGGAGTACAAGAACCAGGGGTTGCGCGCCAATGCCGTATGCCCTGGCGCAGTGAAGACGCCGATGCACAACACCTTCAAGTTGCCCGAGGGTGCCGACCCTGGGTTGCTCGCGCGCATCACGGGGCAGGACAAGTATCGCCCACCCGAAGCGGCGGCGAGCTTGATCTGCTTTCTGGCGTCCAAGGACGCAGCTCACATCAATGGCGAACACATCCGTGTGGATGGAGGCATGCTGGCATGAAGTACACGTTTTCCCCCGCGCTTTCCCCGGTAGACCAGTACCTACCCCTGGCGCAGACTGCGGACGACTGCGGCTTCACCCACGCCGCGCTCCCTGACGCAGTTTTCTACCCGGAAAAAGTAAACGAGGACTACCCGTACACGTCAGACGGCAAGCGCTTCTGGACGGCGGACACTCCCTGGCTCGAGCCATGGGTCGCCATCCCCGCCATGGCCGCGGTCACCAAGCGCCTCGCCTTCTGCACCAGCGTGATGAAGCTCGCGATCCGCAACCCGCTGCTCGTCGCCCGCACCGTGCAATCGGCGGCGGTGCTCGCTGAAGGGCGCGTGGTCCTGGGGGTGGGCCTTGGTTGGATCCCCGAGGAATTTGAATGGTGCGGTACGGACTACAAGACCCGAGGCAAGCGCGCCAACGAGGCGATCGAGATCATCCGATTGCTGCTCGACGGAGGCATGGTGGAGTACCATGGGGAGCACTACAGCTTCGATCGACTGCAGATCTCTCCGGCCCCCAGGCAGCGTGTACCACTCTACGTAGGGGGCCACTCCAAGCCCGCCATCCGCCGCGCGGTGAAGTACGCCGATGGCTGGACCAGCGCGATGCTCACGACGCCGGAGATCAAGCAGCTCATCGCGGAGATTCGAGGCGCGCTGAAGGACGCGGGGCGCGAGAAGGATCCGTTCGAGTTTCAGGTCACCTGCGTGGACGCCTTCGACAAGGACGGCTTCAAGCGCCTGGAAGACGTGGGCGTCACGGATGTCATTGTTCAGCCCTGGCTGTTTTACGGCGTGGCCATCAACGGCACCCTGCAAGAAAAGCAGGATGGCCTCAAACGCTTCGCTGAACAGGTGATCCACGCGGACTAGCCCCCTACCAGGCGCCGGGAAAGGCGCGCATACTAGAAAGGGTGACCAGGCCAGCCAGCGTTCGTCTCGATCCTTCAGCGCGGCGCGCAGGCTCCGGGACGCGATCACGGCTCCGCATGCGGTGTTCGCGCGTCTGGATTTGGGGGTTAGGCGCGCTGCTCCTCGCAGCGTGTGGCTCTGACGAGTCCGAGCCTGCCAGGTGCAAACAGTACAGCTGTCAACAGCCGCAGCCCGGGATCGCCGTGCGGCACGACTTCGAAGCGCAGCTCGGGCTGAACGCCGAGACAGCCGAGTTCTATGGCGCGCCATTCCCCAACGAGAACCAGCGCAAGCCCGATGGGCACGTCAACCTCGACGGCTTTCCAAACCCCACGGAAACGCCTGTCGTCGACTCACTGGTCGGGATGCTCCAGAAAGACGCCCGAGGCTTCGGCGTGAGCTCGGCGATCTTCTTCAGCCTGGACCAAGCGCCTACCGAAGCCCAAGCGCTCGAAGGCGGTGCGGCCCTCAGCTTGACCGACTACGCCGGGTCCCTGAAGAGCGAAGCGCCAGCGTTCGTGGTGAACGTCCAGGAAGGCAGCCAAGGCTACCTCGAGCGTCAGCCAGTGGAGGTCGAGCTACGCAAAGACGGAGGGCCCTTTGGGGCCCCCAACTTGATCTCGTTGTTGCCTCTGCAGGGCCTGCCGCTGCGACCGAGCGCTCGCCACGCCGCGGTGCTCCTGCGCAGCGCCTTCGCCCAGCCTCTGGGGCAGAGCAAGCAGCTGGTCGCGCTACTCCACGGAATCAAGCCGCCAGGCATGAGCGAAGCCGCGTACGATCACTACCAAGCAGCGATCGCTGCTTTGAGCGAAGCGGGCGTCGCAGCGGAGGACATCGCGGGGCTCAGCGTCTTTGTGACGGACGATCCAGTCGAGCCCCTCGAACGAGCCGTACGCCATACTCAGGCGCAGGGCGTGCCCGCGCTGACTCAGCCGTTTCAGCCGCAGGAAGTGTTCGATGACTTTTGCGTCTACGAAGGGCGCCTGAGGGTCCCCGTCTACCAAACTGGCCAGGCCCCCTACGACGGCGTCGGAGGTAGCTGGACCTTCGATACGGCGGGCGATCCGATCCTCGACCATCAAGAGGAGGCGCGCATCGTCGTCACCATTCCCCGCCGAACGATGCCCCCAGGCGGTTTCCCTGTGGTACTCATGAGCCGCACCGGAGGTGGCGGAGATCGCCCCTTGGTCGATCGCGGCGTGCGGGGAGCGGACGGCGTGCCACTGGAGCCGGGGACTGGCCCTGCGCTGGAGTTCGCGCGCGTGGGGTATGCGGGGGTCAGCCTCGACGGGCCCCACGGTGGGATCCGCAACATCACCGGCGGCGACGAGCAGTTCCTGATGTTCAACGTGGGCAACATGCCCGCACTGCGGGACAACGTCCGACAATCGGCGCTCGAGCTCGGCTTGGCCGCCAAGCTGCTCGACACGCTGGAGGTAGACGTCAGCGGCTGCAGCGGAGCGGACACCCAAGGCGCGCCCGCCCACTTCGACACCGATCTGAAGGTGCTCATGGGCCACTCCATGGGCGCCACCATCACTCCACTCACGCTCGCGACGGAGCCTAGCTTCAAGGGCATCATCCTGAGCGGCGCCGGGGGAAGCTGGATCGAGAACGTCCTGCACAAGAAGAAGCCGGTCGTCGTGAAGGTCTTCGCAGAGATCCTGCTGAAGATCACCGGCCAGTGGAGCGTGCACCCAGCAGATCCCGCCCTCAGCCTGTTTCAGTGGGCGGGCGAGCCCGCGGACCCACCCATCTACGGGCGTCGGATCGTTCAGGAGCCGCCCGAAGGCTACACCCCACGTCACGTGCTGATGCAGCAAGGCATCGTGGACCACTACATCCTGCCGCCCATCGCCAACGCCACGAGTCTGTCGTTCGGACTGGACCTGGCGGGACCAGCGCTCGACGCTCAGAACCCCGAACTCAGTCAATTCGCGCCTCTGGAGTCCCGCCTTCCATTTTCCAAGCGGCAATCTATCTCGTTGCCGGCGTCGGGCAACGTCGGCGGCGACGTCACGGCGGTGGTGCTGCAACACGCGGAGGACGGTGTCGAGGACGGCCACGAGGTGATCTTCCAGACTGAGGTGCCCAAGGCTCAGTATCGCTGCTTCCTCTCCACCCTCGCGGCGGGCAAGGTCCCCAGCGTGCCAGGCGAAGGCGAGAGCTGCCCGTGAGTCACGACGCGGGGCCAAAGCCTGCCGGGCTGCACCGCCAGTCCAGCGTCCCGCCGCCCCCGCCCGCAACGTTCGGACCTCTCGACTTACGCACGGACACCTGGCCGCTCCTGGTCTTGACCGTCGGAGACGGTGCCTCCGACGACGACTGGCACAACGTGATCAACGCCTATCGCGTCGCGACCCAGTTCCCACGCAAGCACGTGCTGCTCGTCGACGCGCGCAGCATGTCGCAGCCGCCCTCCGCGACCCAGCGCCGAATCCTCGCGGAATGGCAGGGTGACAGCGCGAACGTCGACGGCG
>JAUILJ010000342.1 GCA_030433055.1 Polyangia bacterium | reverse complement strand
GGCGCCGCTGCATGCTGACGCTCAGCTCCTCGGCCGACTCCTCGAACAGCGCACCAAGTTCGTCTTCGAGCTCAGCGTCATCCGAGGAGGAGAGCTCTTCAGCCATTACCTCGGGGATGCGGCTCGCGAACGCGAACAGGCGCGCTTCAGCTTCGGGTTCCAGCTTCGCTCCGTCGAAGCTACCAGCGAGCCCTCGCTCGAGCGCTTCGAGCTCGAGCGCGTCTTCTGCGGAGAGTTCGTGGTCGTTCATGACGCTTCTCCTTTGGCGCTCGATCCCGAGGCGTTTGCTTCTGCGGCGACAGCCCCGATCTCGGCGAGCCTCTGCTTCAGCTCCTTGAGAGCCAGGTGGACCAGCACTCGGGCGGAGCCTTCCTTCGAGGCGAAGGCCTCGGCGATCTCCGCGTACGAGAGGTTGCCGTCGAGGCGCAGCATCGCGGCCTCACGACGCTTCTCTGGCATGCTCGCGAGGGCCTCCCGGACGAGCTGTGCAGTGCGCTCGGCGCTGAGCAGTTCCAGAGGCGACGCGGCGCGTTCAGGCTGCATCGAGGCATCTTCCCGCGTCTTGCGACGCCGTTCCCCACGGAACAAAGTGTGCGCCCGCTTGATGGCGATCGAGGTGAGGAACGCCTTGAGCGACGTCCCAGGCGTGTAGCGATGCAGCTCCTTGAACGCGATGGTCAGGCTCTCTTGCACCGCGTCCTCGGCGATCGCCTGGTTGCGGCAGGCTCGCATCGCGAGCCTGAACATCAAGCCCAGGTGAGGGCGAACCAAGGTGGCGAAGGCCTGACCGTCGCCGTCCAGGGCGCGTCCCACCAACTCCGCCTCTAGCGAGACCACGTCTGCCTGAGCCATGGCCTCACGTTCTAGGCGCTTTGCAGGACTGGGGACCAGCCCCAAGCTGCCGAGGCCGGGATTGAGCGTTGCGTCCGACATACAGGGGTGGAATGCCAGCCTGCCCAGCGCAGTTAATGCGGGCGCCGCTCAAAGCGTGAATAATTTCGGGGCCCCTGGGGCGGGCACAATGCTCCGCCCTTGGAGCGCCTCGTGCCCTCACCCCCAAACCCGGGGAAACTTAGCAAATTCAGGTGGTTATTGGCCTTTGAAGGCGGGCTTTCGCTTCTCCATGAAGGCGCCGACCGCCTCGCCCAGGTCTTCGCTCGCCAGGAACGCCGAGTTCCAGGCCGCCACGAAGGTCAGCCCGGCGTCGATGCTTTTGTCTGCTCCGTAGTCGAGTACCTGCTTCACGCCGCGCACGGTGAGCGGGGCGTTGGCGGCGATCTCCTGGGCCATGGCGAGGGCAGCGGCTTTCACCTCTGCCTCGCTGGCGTGCACCTGGTTGACCAGACCCATGCGCTCAGCGCGCGCCGCGTCCACGTCCTTGCCGGTAAAGGCCAGCTCACGGGTGTTGCCCTGACCGATGATCGGGGGCAGGCGCTGGAGCGTGCCGATGTCGGCGACGATCGCGATCTTTGTTTCCCGTACGGAAAATTTCGTGTCCGCGCTGGCCAGGCGAATGTCACACGCGGCGACGAGATCCACGCCGCCTCCAATGCACCAGCCATGGATCGCGGCGATCACGGGAACGGGGCTCTTTGCCACTCGGTCGAAGCAACTCTGCAGGTGCTTGATGGTGTGGAACAGCTCGTAGCGTTCCTTCGCCTTGCCGCCCGCGAAGGAAGCGCCCATCTCGGCGAACGCTGCTTGCAGGTCGAGCCCGTAGGTGAACGGTTTGACGTTGGACTGCAGCACGACGGCCCGCAGCTCAGCGTCCGCCGCGAGGTGATCAAAGACCGCGCCCACGTCACGGAACAGCTGCGGGGGCATGGTGGGTTTCTCCAGGCCGACGATGGCGACGTGACCGTCCCGCTTCAGGCTGAGGGTTTCGTAGCTCGGATTCTCGCTGCTGTTCATCACTGCCTCGCTCGGTTGAGGGGCGAAACCTAACGCGATTTTGCGCGAGAAGCCCGGAGTTACGCCCGCGCCTCGGCGCCGATTTGGCGTAGGATCTCGGGCATGATCGTCGTCACCAATCGCATCCCGGTCGCCGAGGGGCACGAGGAAGATTTCGAGGACCGTTTCAGCAAGCGGGTCCACCTCGTGGACCAGTCTCCTGGCTTCATTCGCAACGAAGTGCACCGCCCGCGCCCGATGAAGTTCGACCACGAGCAGGGCGGCTTCGTTCCAGACCCCGACAAGGAGGGCTTCTACGAAGTGAAGACCTGGTGGCGTAGCTGGACCCAGAGCCCGGCGTTCGCCGAGGCACACAAGAACCGGGCGCCGAAGGAGATGTTCCGAGGGCCCAACGTGCTCGAGGTGCACGAGGTGTTCCTGTCCACTGACCTGGGGGACGAGTCCACCCGCGGCGCTTAGCGAAACGCTCGATCACAGCCAGCCCGCGGGTCCGGATTTCGGGGTGAGGGCACGAGTCGGTGCGCCCCACTCCACGACGCGAACTGGGCCCAATTTGCTCGGCGGCGATATCGTGGTCACGCCCCATGCCCGACGTCGTGCGAGGTCCAGCTCGCTTCTTGCTCATTGGCGCCGCCCTCGTGGTGCTGCTCGCGGGGCTCAAGCAAGCCCAGCCGCTGATCGTGCCGCTGGTCTTTGCGGCGTTTCTCTCGGCGATGAGCGCGCCGTTCGTGTTCTGGCTCGAGCGGCGCCTGCCAGCGTGGCTCTCGGTGAGCTTGGTCGTGTTGCTGATGCTCGGCTTGCTGGTGCTGGTGGGTGCCGTGGTGGGCACCAGCGTCAACCAGTTCGTGGCTGCTGCCCCTGGCTATCAAGAGGGACTGGACGAGCTGTTTGGCGGCATCGGCAGCTGGCTACAGGGACACGGTGTGGTGTTCGGTCGCAAAGAGCTGGGCGAGATGGCGAACACCGGGGCGTTGATGCGCTTCCTGGGCGGCACGCTGAGCGGCGTCGCGGCCATGCTGAGCAATGCGCTGCTCGTCGTGCTGACGATGGCCTTCATCCTGTTCGAGGCCACCACGCTCAGCAAGAAGCTGCGCGCCGCGATGGGTGACCCGACGGCAGACCTGAGCCGCTGGACGAAGATGGCGAGCGAGGTGAAGCAGTACGTCGTGATCAAGACGTACGTTTCCCTGGGGACAGGTATCACGATCGGGCTCTTCCTGTGGGCGCTGGGCGTCGACTTTCCGTTGCTGTGGGGTCTGTTGGCCTTCCTGCTCAACTTCGTACCCAACATCGGGTCGATCATCGCTTCGATCCCCCCGGTGCTGCTCGCCCTGGTGCAGTTCGGCGTTGGCCGGGCCGTGGCGACGCTTGGCGGCTTCCTCCTCGTCAACATGCTGATCGGCAACGTCGTCGAACCCGGCCTGATGGGGCGCCGCCTCGGGCTATCGACGCTCATCGTCTTCCTCAGCTTGGTCTTCTGGGGCTGGCTCTGGGGGCCTGTGGGCATGCTGCTGAGCGTGCCCTTGACCATGGTCTTGAAAATCCTCCTGGAAAATAGCCAGTGGTACGGCGCCGCCGTGATGCTGGGGGGGGATCCCGACAAGGAGCCGCCGAGCCTGCCCCCACCAGGGCTCCGGCGTAGCCGACCGCCTGCTTGACGCAGACCGCGGCGCGGCTCAGCTAGGCTGCTCGGTCGCTCGCACGAGGATGTCGTGGATCTGCACGTGGGGTGGAGCCGTCAAGGCGTGCACCACGCTGCTGGCGATATCTCGAGGCTGGAGCACGGGATAGCGGCTGTAGGCTGCGCGCGCGCGCTCCTCGCTCTGGAAGTAGTTCTGATGAAACTCCGTCTCCACGTAGCCTGGGCTGACCGAGCTGACGCGCACGGGACTGCCGAGCTCGCGCAGCTCTTGGCGTAGCCCTTCGGTGAGGGAGCGCACCGCGTACTTCGTCGCGGAGTAGACGCCGCTCCCCGCGGGCACGCGGTGGGCGGCCATGGAGGAGACGTGAATCACGTGGCCTTCTACGCCGCGGCGCTGCATGTCGGCCACCGCGTGCGATGTACAGGCGCACAGGGCCAGCACGTTGACTTCCAGCATCTCTCTCCACTGTTCCGTGTCGCCACCGACCAGCGGCGTCTCGTGTCCGAGCCCTGCGTTGTTCACCAGCACGTCGACGCCGCCCCACTCGCTCCGTATCCGTGCGAAAACACGATCGATACTGGCTACGTCACGCAGGTCGCAGGTGATGGGGAACAGCCGGTCGCCGAGCTCAGGCCGTAGCTGTTCCAAGCGCTCGCTGCGCCGCGCCGTCACGGCCACTCGCATGCCCAGGCCGCCGAGCGCCAGTGCGATGGCGCGGCCGATGCCTGAGGACGCGCCCGTTACCAACGCCACGCGCCCCGCCCAGCGCCGCCCTTCGTCTTCGGAAGCACTCATGGCCAAGCGCCTAGCATGGAGGATTTGCGGCGATAACCCGCGCTACTTCGTGTACTCGGCGACGAAGCTCCGGATCGCCTGGAGGATCTCCAGATCCACGTCGTCTTGAGTCTTGTTCCAGGCTTTGAGCTGGCCCTTCGTGCACTGGAGTGAGTGGTCGCCGGACTCGACCACGAACAGCTCGTTAGGGGCGCTCATCTCCGTCCGGGTTCGGGCGAGCAAGTCGAGCGGGCAGAGCTTGTCCCGGGTCCCCTGAACGAACAGGATGGGAGTCGAGAGCTGCTTCAACACGGCGTCTCTGCGCTTCTTCGGGTCGCTGCTGCCCATGCCTGCGAGGGGATAGCCCAGGCAAATCACCGCGGAAACAGGCTCCTCCAAGGCGACGTGACAGCCTATGCGCCCGCCCATGCTCTTCCCGATCAGCACCACGGGTCGCCGCTGGTTGCCCCTGGCGTCTGCCAGAGCGAGCTTGTGCGCTTCAATCAGCTTGGGCTGACGGTCAGGGGTCCTCCGCCCCTCACGCATGTACGGGTAGTCGAAACGCACTACCTGTCCCAGCGTTGCCAGGCGAGTGGCCCAACCCTCCATCCAGGGATGCCCGCTTGGCGCTCCAGCGCCATGAGCGAAGAGAAGTAGCGGCTTCATGCGCCGAGTCTAGACAGCGCTGGCACCCCATCAGCAAGCTCACACAAAAAAATAAGCCGGGTCGAGGGGGAGGTGCGAGGTCCCCGACCCGGCTTTGGATTCACTCCCGCGCGAGCGCGGGTGCTACCAACCAACCTGTACGGTCTGCCGGCGCCGTCCTTTAGTTTCGAGTGACTCCGAGGGGTGCTAGGGAGCTGGCTTGGCCGTCACACAGCCTCCCAACCAATCCCTGCGCCCACCGGCGTTTGTGTCTCGTTCCGCGTACTTGGATGAGCTCAGGGCGCTCGTGCGGCTGGCGCTACCGCTGGCCGGTGCGAACTTCGGCCAGATGCTCCTGGGCGCCGTGGACACCGCCGTGGTGGGGCGCTTGGGCGCTGTGGAGCTCGGGGCTGCGGGGCTCGGCAACAGCCTGTTCTTCTGTGTTTCGATCCTGGGGATGGGGGTGATGATGGGCCTCGACCCGTTGGTATCCCAAGCTCACGGCGCGCGGGAGTTCGGTCAGGCACGTCGCACGCTGTGGCAAGGGGTCTGGCTGGCTCTGATAGGGGTGATTCCGCTCGGAATCGGAATGCTGGTGCTGTCGACGCAGCTGGAGCGTTTGGGGATTGACCCTCAGGCGGCGAGCCACACTCGAGCCTACCTCGACGCCAGGCTCTGGGGCCTCCTGCCGTTTCTGCTATTCGCTGCCCTGCGGAGCTACCTGCAGTCCGTGGGTCGCGCCACTCCGATGTTCTATGCCGCGTTGCTCGCGAACCTGATCAATCTGCCGGTGAGCTGGCTGCTGGTGTTTGGAGATGCGGGGCTGTCGCGGCTCGGGCTGCCCGCGCTCGGGGTACCCGCCCTCGGGGTCGCTGGCGCAGGCTACACGAGCGCGTTCTGCACGCTGTTCCAGCTCGGGGTGTTGGTGCAGGCCGTCCGGGGAGTGAGTGTGCCTCAAGGGTTGCAGCAGTCCTTTCGGCGTCCCGACGCCGCGTTGATGAAGCGCGCGTTGCGCCTCGGCTTCCCGATTGGCCTCACGCTGCTCGCGGAGGTTGGGATCTTCTCCCTGACCAACGTCGCGATGGGCAATCTGGGGCGGACGGCCCTGGCCGCGCACCAGGTGGCCATCACTCTCGCGAGCGCCACGTTCATGATCCCCTTGGGCATCGGTGCGGCTGCCAGCGTGCGGGTCGGGCAGGCCGTGGGTGCCCGCGACGATGTGGGGGTCCGCCGCGCGGGGAAGGTCGCGCTGGGTGCTGGCGTTGGCTTCATGAGCCTCGGCGCGCTCGCGTTTTGGACGCTGCCGGAGCCGCTGTCGCGCATCATCACGGATCAGCCGGAGGTCGTGGAGGCTGCGGTGCCGCTGCTCCTCGTGGCGGCGGTGTTCCAGATCTTCGACGGCGCGCAGGCCGTACTGGCAGGCGCGCTTCGGGGCGCGGGTGACACGACGCTGCCCTTGGTGCTCAACCTTGCAGGCTACTATGTCGTCGGGACACCCGTGGGCCTGGGGCTAGCGTTCTGGTGGGGCTATGGCGCGGTCGGACTGTGGTGGGGCCTGTCGAGCGGCCTCATCTGTGTCGCTCTCAGCTTGACCTGGCGTTTCTGGCGGCTCACCTAGCGGCTCGCTGACGCGCCCCGCGGCAAGCGCTCGACCAGATCTTCCAGGCGTAGTGCAGGCTCACCGCAGAGCTCCGCGTCGAGCAGATCCAGCTGATCGAACCCCCAAAACATTGATTCCCCGTGGAACATGGTTGGGACGCCAAAGACGCCTCGCTCGATCGCCGTCTCAGAGTTGTTGCGGAGCTCTTGCTTGGCATCTGGCGTGCCGGCGCCTTCGAGCAGCTTCGCGCCGCTGAGGCCCGCGTCGTCGAGCGCTGATTTCAGCGAGGAGGCGTCACCGAGATCGCCGCCTTGCTGCCAGCCGAACTGCCACAGGCAGTCGATGACCGCTCGCTGGTCGTCGCCGGAAGCTGCGTTGGTCGCCAGCCGGCATGCCAAGAGCGGGTTGAAGGGATGATAGAGGGGGCAGCGAAACTCGATACCGAGACTGCGCGCGCGGCGCGCGCAGTCGAGGAATACGAAGCGGGCCTTGGCCGGCGTCTCTGCTGGCCCCTTGGTGCCCCAGTGATTCAGCAACGCAGCCAGCAACAGAGGCTTGGGCTCGAGCTGCCGACCGTGGCGAGCGCAGAGCGGCCCCACGCCGTGCCACGCCAAGAACGCATACGGCGAGAGGAAGTCGAAGTAGAACTCGATTGGTGCGGAGGGGTCTGTGTGCGCCATCCGTAGAGGATGCAGCGCTGAGGCTGGGAAGCAATGCCGGGGTTTGGTATCGAGAGCCGATGGCTTCGGAAGTTCTCGTGATCGGCGCCGGACTGTCGGGCCTGCGCGCTGCGGAATACCTCAACAACTCTGGAGTCGACGTGACCGTGCTGGAAGCGCGGGATCGCGTCGGGGGCAGGCTCTGGAGCCAACCGCTGGGCCGCGGTGTGTTCGACGTCGGGGGACAATGGATCGGACCTGGCCAGCTGCGCATGTACGCGATGGCCAAGCGCCTCGGCCTGGAGACGTTCCCCACCTTCGCCGACGGCAAGAAGATCCTTGGAGTAGGAGACAAGCTCTCATATTACCACGCGGCAATTCCTCGGGTTGGGCCGCTGGACATGATTCAGCTCGGCGTGGCGTTGTCCTACCTAGAGCTCGTCCGGCGCGGAGTCGACCCAGCGAAGCCCTGGGCAGCGCGCGGCGCGCGCCGTTTCGATGCTGTCTCCGTGGATGCGCTGAAACAGAAGCTCTGGCTCAGCAAGTCCATCGAGGCGAGCTTCGACGCAGCACTACGCGTGATTTTTGGTGTCGAGAACAGCGAGCTCAGCGTGCTGCACTTCTTGGCTTATCAGAACGCTGGGGGTGGCCTACTGAAAC